>NZ_LECT01000026.1 GCF_001027925.1 Rhodopirellula islandica
CAACCCCAAAGGTTGAACAGCCCACCGTTAGCCACGGTTCCCGCGCACAACCGGGGCTGAAGCTGGACTGCTGAACGTTTGGGCTTGGAGAGTATTGTCGCTTGCGCAAGTTTTCATCCCGGTAGGGATGCAAGATGGTAGCCGTCGGTAAGCGATAGCGCCACCGATGGACATGCAAACCCCACGCCGCCACTCTCCATCCCGCCGTGGCCATTGGCCAGTTTGGCCTGGCCCCAGTTTTCCGCCAGCTTTCCTGCACGGCCTCTGCAACCGCTGTGGTGGACGGGACATGGTTCCTGCCCGTGGTCCGCAAGCCAATGGAAACCTGCGAAGGGGGTCGTGGTTCACCGTGAAAACGCTCCAACGTGCCGGTGGATTCCTTCAGGATGATTCCGGTCGTCGCGAAACAGAAAGACGGGCGACTGGCTTTTTCAGCTATTAAACTGCTTGGACTTTGAAGGCGCAGTGCGAAGCAGGACAGCAGGAGTTTTTCTGCGTTTGAACTGCTTTGGTAAGCGGTGCTGCTCCCACGTACAACCGCGGCGAACGCCCAAACGGCTCCCATGGTTGCGTCCGTTCATTCCTGTCGACCTGCTTCGCAAACGTTTGCCGGATGGACGGGTGTCCCATCAACGCCGCGGTTTTGGCAACGCCATTGTTTCGCCGCTTCGCGACGAGATGGCTGCAACCGTTGTTTTGTGATTCGCCAATCGGATGGCATTCGATTTTGCCGCGATTCCAGTCCGTTCTCTCACCTCCAATCGCTTCGATCCAACATGCTTCGATTCTCAGTTCCTCTGACCATCGTTCTTGTCACCACGTCCCTCTTCCCTGCGGTGACCTTTGCGCAAAAGAACAAAAAGAACAACGCCAAGGACGAATTGAAACTGGAGGACCTCTTCCCCGAGAAAAGCATCTTTGGCCCCTCCGCCCGACGACCGGAATTTTCTGCCGACGGACGCTACGCCGCCTACCTTTACCGCCCCTACAACGAACGCCGTCACGGCAATGACCTTTGGGTCTACGACTTCAAGACAGGAAAAGCCAAACGGATCACGGACATTGGGATGATGTCCGAGTTCCAGCGATCATCGCGGATTGTGATCGAAGACCGTCTGAAGAAGCACAAGGGGGACTCGGATCAAGACGACGAGAAGTCGGACAAGCCAACCCGCTCCGACGACGAGGAAGATGACCAAGACGATGCCGAAGAGGCTGAAACGGAGAAGACCGAAGAGGAACTGGAGGCAGAGCGAGAGATCTACTTGAACGTGTCGGACAAAGACGCCGACGATGAGTACGCGCCGGCCTACTCTGGGATCGCTTCATTTCAATGGCACCCGACGGAAAATCGCATGCTGCTGATTTCCGAGGGTGATGTTTATTTGATCAACGATCTCGATACTTCCGAACCCGTTCGACTGACCAAAACCGACGAGCGTGAGTCCCAGGTCGCCTTTCTCCCGGACGGTTCCGGCTACACCGTGCGACGCGACAACGCCGTCCTACGGTTCACCTTCGGCGAACACCTCGTCGAACAGCTCAGCCCCAAATTACCCTCGGGCGAAAACCTCAGTCGATACGAGATCAGCCCAGACGGCAAACGCATGGTCCTGGTCAGCCGAACGAAAGATTCTTCCGGCGGGCGCACCGTGGACATCATTCGCTATCGCGATCGATTTGCCAAATCCGACCGCGTGTCGCGAACGGTTTCCGACGACGAAGTCAAACCGCAAACCATCAAGGTCTACCTGTTCGAGTTCGACGCTGCGGAGACCGAACAAGCCGATTTGATTCAGATCTTCGACGAGACCATCGACGAACCACGCGACATCATCAGTTCTCCCCGTTGGTCGCTGGACAACGAACAAGTGACATTTTGTTTCTTCGATCAAGAGAACGCCGAGGTCCAGATCCTGCTCTCGAAGTGGCCCTCCGGTGAGGAACTCGCCGAGGCGACCAAGAAAGCGAAACGCGAGCGTCAAAAAGAATTCCAGAAGGACATGTCCGAAGCGAAGGAGAAGGACAAAGAAGACCAGACCCCTGGTCGCCGTGGCCCCCGCGGCGGCTCCCCCGCTGCACCGGAACGACTGAAAATCGAAGCGAAAACGGTTTATCTCTTCAAGCACTACGGCGGACCCAATACGCCGTCGATGGTCTCCCCCGATTTCGCTGGCGATAGCAAGTCGATTGTGTTCATCAGCGAACAGAGCGGCTTTCGGCATGTCCATCTTCTCGATCCGCTCTACGAAAGCGTTCGACAACTGACCAGCGGACGCTTTGAAGTTTATCCGATTCGTTTGTCCGATGATCACACCCAACTGTTCGTCACAGCAACCAAAGAATCGGCAGCCCAACAAATGGTTTACGTTCTGGATCTCGAAGACGGCGAACTGACCCGCCTCAACAAGGAAGATGGCAATTTCTCCGACGTGGCGATTAGCAATGACGGGAAACGCATGATCGGGAACCACGTCACCTATGGCGAATTGACCGAACTGGTCGCCCAGAATGAAAAGAAAAAGGTCACCAGAATCACGGACTCGCATCCCGAGAAGACCCAGTCGCTCATTGATATCGAGCCTGAATTCTTCGATTACGAGAACCGACTCGGACACACCATCTCCGGCATGATGTTTAAACCGAAGGGGTGGAAAAAACGTGACAAGCACCCGCTGTTGATCTATGTCTATGGCGGCCCCCTCGGCAATCGTCACAGCGTCAACGATGGCAGCTACAGCGCCGACGGTTACTTCTTCCAAATGTACATGGCCCAGAAGCACGGCTACGTCACGATTGTCGTGGATCCCCGTGGACAATCTGGCTACGGCGGGCTGTTTGAGAAATCAAACTACGAGCAAGTTGGCAAGCCGCAGGTAGAGGATCTCGTCGACGGCGTCAAATTCATGACCGAGAATTTCAACACCGACGACCAACGAGTTGCAATCTACGGCTGGAGCTTCGGCGGCTTCCAAACCCAAATGTGCCTGTACACCGAGCCCGATGTGTTCCAAGTCGGCATGGCTGGTGCGGGACCGACTCAGTGGGAAAACTACAACTCCTGGTACACCACCGGCACGGTCGGCCCGTCACGAAAAGGCACACCGGACCAAGAGAAATACTCCTTGGTGCCGCTGGCCAAAAATTTGGAGGGCAAGCTCCTGTTGGTTCATGGCATGGAAGACACCAACGTTCTCTTCCAAGACACCATGGCGGTCTACCGGGCACTTCTGAAAGCTGGCAAGGAAACCAATGTCGAGTTGTTCTTGGACCCCACCGGAGGCCACGGTCTCGGCGGCGACGTCAAACGACTGGGCCGCATGCGGAAGTACGAAGAGTTCCTCCTCCGCACGATCGGCCCTGGCGAGAGCGACTGAATTGGATGAAGACAGCTCCGGGTGTCAAGCAAGCCAAGAGCAAGAAGGGGCATCTCATTCCTGCCTTGCCGGGGGTTCTGCGCAGGATTGCCTGATCAATGCCCCACGTCGGAGCTTTCCAATGCCTCGTTGCGAAGTTGGCAAATTCTGCCGACATGCAAAACCTTCATGCAGTGCAGTGCTGCGTGTATTCGTGGATGGCTGGCTCAACCGCGTCTTTGAACACGGCGGTTCGCTGAATCCGGCCTGCACCGCGATGGCAACACTCGTTCGTGCTTTTTGTGGTTCACGAAAATCGAAGTTGCTCGCTGGCACCCCGTAGCCCACGAGCGAAGCTCAGGAAGAGTAGAACATTTGTCTCTAAATGTTTGCGTGCCAGGGTGGATTCGTCGAGCAGCGAGACGCGGACGTCTGGCAGAGGACTTGGGGAGGCAACCGGGCTTGGCGGCGGAGAACTGCCCGACGGAACAGTTGGGGACAACTGTTCTACTCTGACGTCATGGAATCCCGGACCGGGATCTCGCTGGGTCCGGCCTGCACCGCAACCGAACCAGCACTTCGTGAGCCTCATGGTTCACAAAAATCGAAGTTGCTCGCTGACACCCCGTAGCCCACCAGCGTAGTCCAGGAAGAGTAGAACATTTGTCCCCAAATGTTCGCGTGCCAGGGTGGATCCGTCGAGCAGCGAGACGCGGACGGGTGGCAGTGGACTTGGTGAAGCAACCGGGCTTGGCGGCGGAGAACTGCCCGACGGAACAGTTGGGGACAACTGTTCTACTCTGACGTCATGGAATCCCGGACCGGGATCTCGCTGGGTCCGGCCTGCACCGCAACCGAACCAGCACTTCGTGAGCCTCATGGTTCACAAAAATCGAAGTTGCTCGCTGACACCCCGTAGCCCACCAGCGTAGTCCAGGAAGAGTAGAACATTTGTCCCCAAATGTTCGCGTGCCAGGGTGGAATCGTCGAACAGCGAGACGCGGACGTCTGGTGGTGGACTTGGGGAAGCAACGAGGCTTGGCGGCGGAAAATTGCCCGACGGAACAGTTGGGGACAACTGTTCTACTCTGACGTCATGGAATCCCGGACCGGCATCTCGCTGGGTCCGGCCTGCACCGCAAATGAACCACCGCTTCGTGAGCCTCATGGTTCACGAAAATCGAAGTTGCTCGCTGGCACGCTGTTGCCCACGAGCGAAGCTCAGGAAGAGTAGAACATTTGTCTCTAAATGTTTGCGTGCCAGGGTGGATTCGTCGAGCAGCGAGACGCGGACGGGTGGCAGTGGACTTGGGGAGGCAACCGGGCTTGGCGGCGGAAAATTGCCCGACGGAACAGTTGGGGACAACTGTTCTACTCTGATGCCATGGAATCCCGGACCGGCGTCCCGCTGGGTCCGGCCTGCACCGCAACCGAACCAGCACTTCGTGAGCCTCATGGTTCACGAAAATCGAAGTTGCTCGCTGACACCCCGTAGCCCACCAGCGTAGTCCAGGAAGAGTAGAACATTTGTCCCCAAATGTTCGCGTGCCAGGGTGGAATCGTCGAACAGCGAGACGCGGACGTCTGGTGGTGGACTTGGGGAAGCAACGAGGCTTGGCGGCGCAAAACTGCCCGACGGAACAGTTTGGGACAACTGTTCTACTCTGACGTCATGAAATGCCGGATCGGCGCTTCGCTGGGTCAGGATGCCAGTGTTGCAATCGCCGGTGACAACTTGCCCCCCCCCCCTAAGAACAACGTCGATTCGTGGTTGTGCTTCACGTCCATTCGCATCGACGGGGTCGAAGCAACATACGCAGGATGCTCGAAGTAATTGCTCGGCGGCTGCCCGACGTGTTCCGCAAATTGGCCACGCGGCAGGTCTTCGAGCAGTTCTCCAAAACGCTCGAACTCCCGTTGCTTACTTTTCGACATTCACGATCCCAAGCACGAGTGGCGACTTTCTCAATGACGAAAAGCGATTGTACTGTCCTTCTGCCCTTTCCCACCACAGATCACTCGAATGCTCGCAACTGCCGGACAATGCCAGCCGGTCCACGCAGCAAACTGTGGAGCATGTTCCCGCCGCGTCAAGGGACAAAAGCAAAGCCAGCAAGTTCAGTTTCGCAGACGCACCGGTGTCGGCCGCCGGAGCAGCATACTGACCGTTTGAGAATCGAGCCGCTTGCTTCCACCAGTCGATGAAGTGCTAACGCTTTATTGTGGATAAAACATCAGCGTGTCGAGATTCGGAGACAACGATGCGACCTATGCCGCTAGCTTCACGCTCGAAGGCAATGCATCCGAACGCACGAACACGGCTAACTTGGAAAATTTGCTAATTAAGCAGGGTCCAGGGGAGTACACCGATTTCATCCCACATGGGGGTCAGTGATCTAGTAGAATCTGCAACTTATTTGGTTTGCCCGATTTTCTGCTTTTCCAGAGTGAATCCGTCTCGCAAAAGACCGACTGGCCCCATCATGCGGCCTGGTACCCAATCGAGTCGATCGGTGTGGTGAGCTTCCATTTTGTCAAACTTTAACCAGGAAAGTCGGCATCAACGAGAGACTGACCATGCAAGAGCCTTCACTCGACCCGCCGCCTCCGACATTTCCCTACCCGCTGCAAAAACCATCGTCCCGAGATGGGGATGATCTGTTGGTGGACTGGATTCGCAACCATTCCAGCTACCTGACCATCGGCAGCTTAGCGGCCAAACTCGGTCGCGTGGCCGCGTTTATCGGCGGCACGGCAAACAATTGGTTCCTGCTGATTCCATGGATGTTGGGAGTTGCTTACGCAATTGGCGTCAACCACTTTCGAATCCTGGACCACCCGGTCACGGGTTGGTTCTGGTTGACACTCGCAATCAGCATCGTGGTTGGCATCGTTTTTCGAAATCGGGGAACGACGACGCCGGACGAAAAGTCAGTATACAAAGAACGTAGACGATGGAACCCGACCTCGTTGCCCTCTCGCATCTTGGGATGCATCCTCTTGGCGGGTGGCATTGCCGTGATTGTTGTGCTGGTGCCAATGACAGTCGAATGGATTCGCGATTCGGGCCGCTACGGTAGAGGCAGTTCCTGGACGCTCGCCGGACTTCTGGGGGCAATCGCTGCATCGCTGGGCGCGATCCAAAGTCTGATTTCCAATCGAATGCGATGGGTATTGATGCTCTTGCAGATCTTCGCGGCGTTGGTCGGCATCGGAATCTTATTGGTCGCTCTGCTGGTCGCCGAAGAGTTCATTGTTTACGGGAATGTTTTTCGTTTTATTGCTTACCCCGGTTCAGCCTATTTCTCGCTGTTCAACCCAATCCTGGTCGCCATCGTTTTGTCCTTCGCGTGCGTCGGTATCGGTGTGTGTGTCTATCTCAGGGGTTACCAAGTCTTCGTTGACGGCAAATGGTGGAAGCTCGATTGGACCATCCGATATCAGCTTCTTTCAGCAATCGCATTCGTGGGCGTTTGGGCTGGTGTAGGACTGTGGATGACCGGTGGCGACTTGCCGGTGCTCCCTCAGGATTTTGAGCAAAATCTTGCGAAGGTCCGTTCGGACGTAGGTCGACAAACGCGACCGATTAGCCGATTCGCCAGCGTGGTTCCGGCGATTTCTCTTTCGAGCCTAGGCGCTGACGAGAGTAGGTCCTCGAACCCGTTGGTGGTCAACGCCTCGATCGGACAGGTCGTAGTTGAGCCAACCGCCGCAAACCGACCTGACAGCGCATTGACGCCACAGTCGACCGTCTGGGATCCGAGAACAGCCCTTGACGAACTGTTCCCTGAAACAAAGAGCCTGTTTGATGAATTGGCACGCCGTCGCATTCGGCTGTCCGAGCACTACAACCTTCGGCCGCACGGATTGTTCGGTGCGGACACCGCGATCGAGAACCGTGACGATTGGGCGATCGACTATTTCGATGCGGCTCAGCGGTTTGTCGATCTGGCGGGCGAACTCGGCGACCTGCCGCCAACTCATCTCGCACAGCTTCGATCAATTGTGTCGGAAATCAATCGAGTAGATTTGAAGGAAAGGTTATCTACCCGGTTCAAGAACGACTCGACAGAAATAACTCAACAATTGTTGCTGATGCAGGTCATAGCTGAAGCGGCCTATCAAATTCAACGACAAACGTTGGTAGACATAGGACTTCCAGTGTCCCGCGATGGCAACATAGATCTTGCCGGACTAAAAAGCCTGATTAGAACGGAGTGTTCGGCGTCAACCGCTGATGACATTCTGACTCGGCTAAAGAAACGGACCGTCAACGCCTATCACCAAGCGGAATACGCGAAATTGGCGGAGCGGGACACAGACAATTTACAGGCGTTTAATCGGTCGGGGCAAACGATCGCCTCAAAGGGGCAAATCCAGCTTGTTCCAAAACCGCTCGATTCTGGTTTAGAGCAAGAATTAAAGAGCCAAATTCGTGTTGAAGTACTTTGCTGCATCCTCTGTCAGTTGGACCAGGCGACACTCAGTCAATTGGAAGTGACGGATCTCGCCGTTGGCCCCGAATCAAAACCAAAGGCCGCCACACTGCTTGAATTGCTTCAAATGAGCGATCACGACTTGATCGTCTTGGCAACCCAATGCAACGAAGCTGCCGAGCCAGTCGAGCGACATCATCTTGCATTGTCGCTGGTACTGCGAAGAGCGTTGGACGCCAGTGGCGAGGAACGGTTGGACTGGTTGAGGGATGTTGGTCAACTGGCACGACCTTTGATTGGCTTCGATAGCGACCAATTGAAAGCTTATCAGTGGGATCCCGCACAACGGTGGAGTAAGGAAAATTTGGCCCGCGGAATTATGGCTCGATTCGCGGTGGCGAGTAATCGCCCCACAGAGGTTGTCGCTGCTGACGACGTAGTTTTGGCGATCAAGAACGGTGGTGTGCCGCTGGCAGATATCGGATCGTTGCGTTCTAGAGTCATGAATCAGGCTCTCTGGCCGAAAACGCATTTGTTCCTGGTCATGGGGTTGCTCATTGTGCTGTTCGGTTTCTTCGTCGACGTCAACGCAAACTCGATGCACAACTACTATCGGAATCATTTGGTAAACGCATTCTTTGTCACTCGACCGCGATCAAATGCGGACAATTCTCGCAAGACTGGATCCGCAAGTGCTTTGCCGCCGCCTGACGTAATCGTTCCGGACTCCGTAAATGAGTTTCGATTGACGCAGCTTTCACCGAAGGGCTGTGCCGCCCCGTACTTGATCGTCAACGGCGCGCTGAATCTTCAAGCGGTCGACGACCCGAAACTCCGTGACCGCATGTGCGATCCCTTCTTTTTCAGCAAGCGATTCTGCGGCAGTGTTCGAACCAGTTTTTTACGATCGGGGCTGTTTGAGCAAGTTCACCGTGAGATGAATTTGGGCACCGCGATGGCGATCTCGGCCGCTGCGGTCGCGCCTAACATGGGGCGGCGAACCAACGGCTTCCTGGTGTTTATCATGACCCTGCTCAACGTGCGGTTGGGATACTGGGTGCCGAATCCATCGTCGATTTCAGGAAGCGGGTCAAAGGGGACAAGCGGCAACGGCATTGGCCAGTCCGAGTCCGCTGAGGATTCGGTCGCCCCAGTGAAAGCAGTTAATTTGCCCACGAGGTCGTTCGTCGTGGATTGGGAGACCGTCTTTCAAGCCGAATTAGAAGATGAGATATCGGCTCGGCGAGTCGTAGCCTATCCAGAATCGTCCGAGCGAGATTCGCGACTGAAAGAGTTAACAAATCCCGACGAAAGAAATCTGATGGGACTGGCGTTGTCGGGAGGCGGAATCCGTTCGGCGTCCTTCGCTCTCGGCGTGCTTCAAGCACTCAGCGATATAGGAGTCTTCCGACACATTGATTATCTCTCAACCGTATCCGGCGGCGGATATATCGGTTGCGGCTTGAGCGTCGCGATGGCTAGAGACTTCGTTAACGCCGATGACGATTCGAATGGCGATGTTGGCAACGATGGCAATCGCAGCGAACAACAGCCCGAAAGGGTTTTCCATGACGAGAACGGGAATGCGTATGCGAACAGGCGATTGTCAGCGGTTTATTATGCTCGCGAATTGACCAGCAACTTGAACACAGACAACGACTGGATCAACGTGAGCGACGGAGGACACATCGAAAATCTAGGTGCGTTCGAATTACTCAGGCGACGGTGTCGTCTGATCATTGTCAGTGATGCCGAGGCGGATCCGAACTACCAGTTTGATGGTTTGGCAACACTCATCCGATTGGCCAAACTTGAACTGAATACGGAGATTGAAATTGAGGTAGCCCCAATTCGGCCTCATTGGCCCACGGACCAGTCAGGAAGGCCGATAGAGTCCAAGACAAGTATTCGCGACTATCACTCACAATCACCTTTCGCCATCGGCACGATTACGTACCCACCGGGCGACTCAGCTGTGAACGCTCCATCAACACAGGCGACTCTCGTTTATCTAAAATCATCAGTGACTGGGAACGAAGAATTACCAATTTCCGAGTACCGCGACCGACACCCTGATTTTCCGCACCAGCCAACATCTGATCAGTTTTTTGATCAAGACCAGTTCGACGCTTACCGACTTCTCGGATGCAAAATCGCTCTGGAAGCATTCGGTAATGGGAATATGGATGCTGAAACACAACCTGCGGTATTCAACAGCTACGATAAACTTCGAGCGTGGCTCGACGGAAATTTTCAGGAGACCAACACGAACTAAGAGCAGTTTGCTCGTGATCTGTTGCAATTTGCGGTTGCCATGCGAGAATTCAATTTCGTCAATCGCTCGTCATTTTTCATGAGCATGCTCTTGTTGGACTGCTATCGATATTCGGCTGGCCGACCTCGGATGCTATGGTTTCATCGACCCGAGTTGCCGGCGTGATATGGGGGCCGGCGTCGGCCACCGGAGCACCTAATTGAACTTTTAAAGTGGGAACGACCCCGTTCCCCTTTTCTTCCCATTGCAGGCGAGTACGCCAAGACAAAGGGCGTCTACCAGGGACGCCGCAAAGGGGCCAAGCAAGCTGCCCAACCCGTAGACGACGGAGCCTCGATAAGTGGATAATGGGTGACTTCCTTCACGAAAAATGTGTCTGATCCGCTGCGAGTGCAATGTTTCGAATTCTTCATATCTCCGACCTCCATGCGAGCGAATCCGACAAATGGAAGACCGACTCTGTCCTGCGAGAAGCACGAAAAAAGCTCGTCGAGCAATGCTCTGAAAACCCGGTCGACGTCGTCGCCTTCACGGGGGACATCGCCAACAGGGGCTCGCGAAAGGAGTACGACATTGCTGAGCAATGGATTGAACGGACATGTTTGAACAAGGACGGACTGAACCTGGAAGCTGATCGTCTCCTTTTTGTTCCAGGAAACCACGATGTAGACCGTGCTAAGCGGTCGGTTGTCGCAAAAGCACTGGAGGCTACGCTTTGCGAGGTCAAGAACCAAGACGATGTTGCGACAGTTTTCAATGACAAGGCGTCTAGGGACGCACTATTTGATCGTCACTGGCAGTATAAAAAGTTCATCAAAAAGGTCACCGGTAAGAGCTTAAGCACTGAAGGTGCATGGACACGTTGCTTCTCGTTCGAGTCATCCTCGATTGCTTTCCATGGGCTCAATTCTAGCTGGCTGTGTCGAGACGATTCTGATCAACGTCGCCTTCTGGTGGGGGACGCTCAGCTTTCGTGTCTGGGCGAGGATATCGACAAAGGCGACGTATCTATTGCGCTCGCCCATCACCCGCACCCCGACCTTATGGAATTTGACGAAGATACTTTCGAGAATTTCTTGCGCAATCATGCTGACATGTTTTTGCGAGGCCACCTGCACAAGCCCGATGTGGTCAATAAAGAAACGAGTAGTGGAGGATACTTAGAAATAGCCGCTGGATCACTGTATCACGGGGCAAAAGCGCCGAACAGATTCAACATCATTGACATTTCGAGATCCCTGACCGAAGTGACTATTTCCACGTTTGTCTGGCAGAACGACCGTTGGATTCTCGACAGGAATGCTTTTGCGGACAGCAACGATGGGCTTGGTCGCTACACCCTTCCAGACAGAAAGTCAGCGGGTGCTTCGAAGGAGAACCAACGCGAAGAACTTACTGCAGGGATCATACGGACGGATCCTTTTCTAAATGCGGAAATAGGTGATGGAGAGGATGCTAAGGCAGCAACAGATAGTCCGCGAACCAACTTGCTAAATCGCTTCCCCCGCTTCAGCGTCAAAGCTACGAAACAGCATGCTGCGATCCGCCACGACGCGATGTCTCGATCTGAGTGGGCAATCGAAAACGAAAGAGTGCTTCGATTGTTCGCAGATTGGGGGTCAGACCCTGACGCATTCCTTGCGTCTTTGACGCAACGTCTAAAGAATGACGGCTTCACTACCTTTCTTCACGCTCGATGTGGGAACGTGGTATCGGGAAAAGATTTGCAGACCCGACTTAGCAAATATGCAGGTACATCGGCTGTAGAACTTGGTGCGGCGTTACGAAGTGAAGACAAAACAATCCTCATCCTAGATGAGCTGTCTTTCGACGAAGAATTTAATAACGAAAACAGTTCTTTGTTTGCTACCATTAGAGCTTTCCTTGACTATTGCAGTAACTTATCTGTTATCTGCGTAGCACATGGACGTGTCCCCCGGAACCATCTGCCAAGTGGGGTGGTGCCGCTGACTGTCTTGGATGATGCTGACACCCGTGAATACTTGGAGAATCACGAAACTAGGCCAGTTCGGCTAGATGACGTTTTCGACTACAGCCGTATACGCCGTGCAACTGGTGGCGTCATTCGACGAATTGATGATTTCGTCGATGCAATACGCTACACAGACTTCGATGGAGCGATAGCGAGCATAGCAGAGCACACAAACAGTGCTGACCATGACTTGCCTACAGAGGTCATTGATGCGATTGCGATGATGGCGAGTTCAGAAGAAGACGATCACAAACGCGCTTACTCGCTACTGTCAGTGCTCTGCATTCTTGACCACGGCGAAACACTTAAAACGATTAAACGAATTAGGCAGCAGTCTCCTCTGTGGGCACGACACGCTACTACTTTGGAGGATGCTGGGATCCTGGACGTCTCGCCCTCGGTGGCAAGCAATATCGAAGAGGATTCTCTGGCTAGATCCGCTGGAGGTGAAAAAATACTCCATGTACCTCGTCTGATTCGGGATCATGTTCTTTCTATCATGCCACGGGACTATCGGATTGAGTTGCTTAAGAAGACATGCTCAGTATTTTTTGGCTCCGATTGGAGAGTAGGCGGAATTAGACCGAAGCCTCGTTCGTCGGAGGCGGGGATGACTTCTTACATCGCAACAAGCAACGAGCTTTGCGTTATTCGAAGCGTCTTATTGGAGGCTGCGAGTGGTGAAGAATTGGTTCCGTGCACAGGGGAAGAAGCCGCCCGCCTTGCATTGCGGTTTACCAGCTACCTCAATTCCAAAGGGCTATACGGCGAAGCGTACGAATCAGCTAAGGAAGCACTTAGCATCATCGGCGACTCGCATGCCTATGATAGCATGGCAAACGTACGCGATGAGCTAAAGTTGCTTGCCGCCAAGTGTGCTCGCATGGTCGGCGAACATACTGCGAGCATTCGATTGCTGAAGGAAACGCTTGAAGTCTCGAAAAACGCCGGATTAAAGCAACGCACTAAGGCGATACTCATCGCTATGGCATTGGCGTATGAGAGCCTCGGCATGGAGCATGAAGCCGAGGAAACGGCTGAGGAAGTCGTTAGGATGTCGGGTAACAACACCGCTGACTACCTGCAGGCAAAGGCGATAATTGCCAAGTACAATTGCAACAGCGAAGGCGAAGCTATCAAGGCACTCAAAAGGCTTATGCAACGTGCTCGGGGACATGGTCACCATACAGTCGGCGACAACATCGCGATTGAGATTGCTTCAAGATCTTCTGCAGTAAATGAAATTCTTAAGCAGCTTGCTTCTGTTCGAACTAGGCACGATAGAGAGTATAACTTTGTGCGAGCCACAATTCGACGAATCGAAACCCTTCTTAATAGCAATCGACTATCAGATATTTCGACGCTTGATCGCGAGGATCTCAAAGTTTGCTACTCGCTAACTTTTTCGCAGCGGATGCGAGGGATGTTTAATTGGTGCAATCGAGTTATTTGGGAACTTGCGAATCAAAGCGACGATGAGGACTTGTTTTTCCGTTTGTATTGGCACAGTTCTTTTTTCTGGCGGCTTCATCAAGACGTCGCATCCGAAGAGAAGTTTTCGCGGAAGCTTGTCGAGCGGTTTCCTCTTCCGATTTCAGGCCCGACACTCTCACCGGCACAGCTAACAATCCTGCGCTACTGCAGTGCAAGACTAAAGACGCTTTCGTTTGGCCCAACACTGGTGCCGCTCAACTGAAGTCCGCTTTTGTTTTAAAATTGACTTCGGTCACCCGGCAACATTCTATGCGTTGCGCACCGCGTTTAAATTCGCTTGATGAAGAAAAGGAGGAACGGGGGCGTTTTTACATCGAAAGTTCGATTCGGTGCACCAGTGGCCGACACCGGTGCATCTGCGGGACTGTGATTTTTGGTTTTGCTCTCCTTCACCGAAGCAAAGCAGGAATGCTCCACAGTTTGGTTTCTGTCAGTGACGTGGCGATTGCTTTCCAACCGATTCGTAATCGTTTTCAGGCAATCTAATTCATTTTGCGAAGCAATCAGAATCGCTCATTTGGTTGGATGGCCTTGAATGGCTTTCGCAGCCTGAGCACGTAAGAACTCTGGCTGCTTCGCGAGGTGGCTGTACACCTGAGCGACCATCGCCGGATCTTTATGCCCCATGAGGTGTGCCGCCGCGATGGAGTCGATCCCGCCTGACGTCAATGCATGCGTCGCCCATGAATGCCTGGCTCCGTAAGCGATGACATGGAACTTGACCTTTTTAGAAATGCGGTCGAGCCGACATTTGATCGAGTCCTTCGTCCACGAGCGGTCTTTGCTATTTCGAAAGACGTGTCCTGTCGGATGCTTTGTCGCCAGCCGAGCGAGGATCTCTGCGGCCTTGGGAACGAGGTAAATCACGCGGGGTTCGGTCTCGCCCTTGGATTGGTCGGTCGGAAAGATGACCATGTCATCGAGGATGAAGCGTGCCTCGATCGTGCGAGCCTCGATGGGACGGCACCCGGTGCAATACAGGAAGTCGAGCAGATCGTCGAAGGGGGCTTTGGCGTGTTCGCGGATTTGTTGCCATTGCTCGTGCGTGTAGAACACATCCCGCCGCTTCTTTTTCGGCTTCCGCATCCCGGCGATCGGGTTGCGGAGCAGATAGCCTTGCTCCACTGCCCAGTTGAGATTTCGTTGGACTACGCCGATCGCGTCGGCGCGGCTTGTCGAGTTCCAGGTCGGTTTGTCGATCCACCGATTGACGTGGAAGGGCTTCAAATGGGTGACCTTGAGTTGCTTCCCGACCTTGTCGATGAAGCTCTTCAGGTAGTGCAAACTGCGGTCGTAGGTCGCCTTTTTGCGGTTGGTCTGCACCCAGTCCAGGTAAGTTTGGCTCAGTTCGTAGAGCGTCGTGTTGTCCGTCGCGATGGTGGCCGGATCGGCCATCATCTGATGGAATTTTGCAAACGCCGCATCCTTGTCTTTGCCAAGGTTGATTTGCTGGCCGCCGGTGGAGAAATACCAGCTCTGGGTTTGCTTGCGGAAGAAGGGCTTTGGCTGCCTTGGCATCGGGACTCTCCTGATTCGTGCATGAAACGTGCATTTGACGTTTCAATGATCCAGAAGAATTCAACAAAAGCAATGTTTTGCCGAGTCGGGATGACAAGATTCGAACTTGCGACCTCTGCACCCCCAGTGCAGCGCTCTAACCAGGCTGAGCCACATCCCGTGAAGGCCAAAACTCTACCGAAGTTCGCTCGAGTTCGCTAGGGTGAACAGCCACTTTCATGAACTCCCTTTTTGAGCGGCTTCCGCAGGACGTTTCGGCGATGGATCTGGCTATGCAGGCGGCAACCCAACCCACAGATTTTCCCCCCGGGCTCGCGCGTTCCACGCCCGAGAATTCCACCCCGCAGACGTTCGCGACAAATTCGCACGCTGGGGCCGCCAGCGGGAATTGGCCGCGGCATTTGCTGACTTTGGCGGTTTTGGCCTTCCTGGCTTTCGTCGGGGTCGCCATGTGGAAAATGCTACGAGCCCCTGATTCAACCTCCGTGGTCCCCGCCACGCTTGGGCCCGTCCCCGAACAATACGACGCGGACCGGGCGATGGGATACTTGGTCGAAATCTGTGATCTCGGCCCCCGCCCGTCGGGTAGCCCGGCGATGCTGCAGCAACAAAAATTGTTGACCGAATTCTTCGAAGCTCGAGGCGGCCAGGTCCGCTTGCAACGCGGCGACATTCGGCATCCCCAAACGGGCGAGAACGTTCCGATCGCGAACCTGATCGCGGCCTGGCACCCCAACGCTCCGACCCGGTTCCTGCTGTGCGCTCACTACGACACTCGGCCTTACCCCGATCGTGATCGCCGAAACCCCAGGGGCGTCTTCGTGGGTGCCAACGACGGGGCCAGCGGTTCTGCCGCTCTGATGGAACTGAGCCATCAATTTGCGGACTTGCCCGAGGACATCGGCGTCGACGTGGTGCTGTTTGATGCCGAGGAGTTTGTCTTCGGCGAACAGAGCGGCGAGTACTTCCTGGGATCCACCTTGTTCGCTCAGCAGTACCTGATCGAACCACCCCCGGTGCACTACCGCAGCGGCGTGTTGCTGGACATGATCGGCGACAAGGAATTGCAACTGCTCTACGAACGCAACAGCCTGCGGTATGCCCGCGATGTCACGAAGTCGATCTGGAAGACTGCCAAGCGGTTGGGCGTGAAAGCGTTTGTCGCTCGGACACGCAGCCAAGCGATTCGCGACGATCACTTGCCACTGAACCAAATCGCCAAGATCCCCACCACGGACTTGATCGATTTTGATTACCCCCGACCAGGATTCCGTGCGCCGCAGTATTGGCACACGACGCAAGACATCCCTGAAAACTGCAGCGGCGAAAGCCTCGTCGCCGTGATTTGGGTGGTGCATGAGTGGATGCTGGAACAGAGGGGGGGATAGAAGTGGGAAAGGGGCTCAGGGGCTCAGGGGCTCAGGGGCTCAGGGGCTCAGGGGCAGGCTGTGGCTCAGGGGAGCAGGGGGTGATTGAAAAAGTGAAATTGAAAATTGAAAATTGTAAAGTTGGTGGGTGACTTGCGGATGTGCGTGGAGATGGCACGAGGGCGCGTAGGGAGGATTGAGTGGCGAGCACGAGCACGAGCACGAGCACGAGCTAGGAGCTAGGAGCTAGGAGCTAGGAGCTAGGAGCTAGGAGCTAGGAGCTAGGAGCTAGGAGCTAGGAGCTAGGAGCTAGGAGCTAGGAGCCTTGCATGCGTTTGCGGAAGTCGAAGAGTTCGATCTTGGGGACCACGTTGTTGGCTTTCGTTCCGAGTGCGACGGCGGCGATGTAGCCCTGCCGTGGGATCACGTTGCGGATCTGCCAGTGCCGGCCTTGCGCAAGCGACTCATCTTTGAGAATCAATCGCGGGGAATTCGAAGCGGCCTTCTCGAATGCGAATTGGTCCAGGGGCGTGTTCAGCCCCGTGCCAATGGCTTTGATGAACGCTTCTTTGAGTGTCCAGATCTTGAGGAACAAGGCTTGCTTCGCGTCGCCGTTTTTGACCCGGTCGAGCTGTTCGATCTCTTCGGGGGCGAAGTAACGTTGAGCCAGCCCCGGATCGGTTTTCCGGTCCAAGCCTTCGATGTCGACGCCCAGCCATTCGTCGGCCGCTTCCGCTCCGAGACCGCAGATCACCAACCCTTTCGTGTGGGCAATGTTGAACGGTCGACGCAAGAGTTCCGGGGTTTCGACGATGGGTTTGCCGTGGTCCAGGTTGCGGAACTGGATTTGATGCGGGGGCGTTTCTGTGTCCGCGATCAGGAAGCGGGCCATGCCACGACCGATCACGTGCTGGTGCCGAGCCGAGGCGACTCGGAATTTGGCCGCGGATTGGTGCTCTTCTTGTGCCAGCCAACGCATGCAGAACGATTCGATTTTGCCGGGTGTGTCGGCGGCCGCCGAGGCATACCAAAGCTGGATCGGGGACTGCTGTTTGGCGGAATGATTCGGCGCAGCGGAGGGCTGGGGGGAATCGGCGGTGTGCGGTTCTAGGGGGGGCGTTTTCGTCATGGTTGCCATGATCGACAAAACTGGGCCGACTCGTCAATCACGCTGACGGGGATCCGGAGAATGATTGTTGGGCTGTGCCGTCAACGTTCGATGAGAACGACATGACATTCTGCTACCCAATCCCGGTTTGCGTGTTCGCTGAAAGCGCCCTGGAGTCCGTCGCGTTTGACCGCGGAACGCTGTGGTTGGTCGCCGGCTTTTTGATGTTGGGATGGGCCTTGGCTCGACTGACGATTTCGAGACGCAAAAAGGCGATCCGTCAACGCGGGGAATCTCGCGAGACGCAGCGGCGACTGGATTCGGTGAAGAAGACGGCGTTGCCACTGAGCGACGCGCCCCCCGAGACCCAGCGTTGGCAAGTCGCGATGTTTGATCTGCAACGTGAATTGACAGGGGATTTGGACACGCGGATCGCCGTTGTGCAAAGCTTGATCCGGCACGCCGATCAACGCATCGCGACCCTGCAAGAGCTGGAACGTCGTCAGCAGGCCAGGTGAGCCGCCGCGACATTCATGGCAGCCACCCGCTAGAATGGTATGAAGAGCAAGTGCCAATGCGGGCGCAGTTGCCCGTGCCTGTCACTGCTTTCGGAGGCCAGCTTTGTTTCGCTTCAGTCTCGCAACATTGATCGCTTTGCCGATTGTCGTGGCCTCGTTTGAGTTGGCTGTGGTCCGTCCCGTGGTCGCGACGGTGCTTTACTTCTCGCTTGCTGCATTCGTGATTCTTTTCAGTTTGACCGCCAAGGCATCGGGAACGCGGTTGGAGGTGGAATCCAGGCCCGGGCTGATTTACACCACCGGATGTTTGATCGCATGCGTCGTGGTTTTGCTGTCCGTGCAGACTCTGAGAAAGAGTTCGCGGCGATTCAGTGAATGGTCCCTGGAGCATCGGATGAATCGCACGGGCTACCGAAAGGTCTGGCAGGAGCCAACGTACGGTCGAAACGGGCAGGTGCTTTCGCGAGGGTACCGCTGGGAAAAGTAGCCCGGGTGAAAGCCAGGCGAAGCCGTGACGCATCCATCTAAAACAAAGTCGATGATCGAAGATCACGATGGAAGCAGGTCGGCAGGAATGACCACGCACAACCATGTGAGCCGTTTGGGCGTTCGCCCCGGTTGTGCGTGAAAACCGTGGCTAACGCCAACGGCTCACATACCCGATGACACATGCGTACCTGCTTAGTGGAGGTCGTGCGTACTCCAGCCACCTGCCTGCTAGCGATTCTGATCGGCGTCGGTGTCGCGATGATCTGTTTGGTTGACTTGTTGGTGACTTGGGCCACGGCTACCTGAATCATTCGATCCAGGCGGGGAGTTTTCGCCTGGCATCGTTGGCCGCGTCTCATGCCGTGATCGCCGCGTCGCGGTGTTGTTGCACATTGTGTGTCAACCGACCGGGGCGGATCCATCGGGCAGGGGCGATGAAGGAAGGCGCGGATCATCGCGGGACGTCGATTTTATGACTGACGTTCTTCGAGGCGTCCTTCGCCCAGGACCTGAACCGTCGTGGGCGAGGCGACGAGGCCTTCCCCACGCAAGGGACTTGTTGCCTCGTCCACTACCAAATGCTGCCTTTGATCAATCGACATCCCCTGCCTGCTGAGACAGAATCGGGAGGCGGAGCCTCCAAGACAGTGTGTTCCCAGGCAGAGCCTGGGAACCAGGAAACAGGGAAGAAAACCGTCAATCATTCAACCGATTTTCCCAGATGATCAATGGACGTCGCCGGGGACGGTGATTTTCCATGACACACCAAAACGATCGATCACGATTCCATATCGGGTCGCGAAAAAAGTTTCTTTGAGTGGAAGCAGGACGTGTCCCCGCTCGCTCAAGCCGGCGAAGTGACGTTCGGCGTCTTCGATGCATTCGGCACGGACGGCGAAGGCGAATCCGGCGAAACCACTTTCGAAATTGGGATCGTCGCAGCCCACGTCGCTGGCCATCAACTCGGTGGATCCGATGCGGATCGTCGCGTGAAAGATCTTGTCCTCCAACCCAGGCTTCGCCATGGATGGGTCGGGACATTCACGGAAGCGCATCAGCATCAACACTTGCGCGTCGAGCACCGATTGGTAGTGCTGGACCGCTTCTTCGGTTCGACCGCCGAAGCTCAAGGTGGTCACGACGCTCATCGGGGCTACTCGTGGCCGCCTTCTTCGCCGGCGGGTGGCTCGACTTGGAGGCTGGCCAGGTACGCGACCAAATCACGCAGTTCGCGAGCCGTCATTTGCTCGGTCAGTCCAGCCGGCATCGAGGATTTTCCCTTTTTGCGAGCGACGATGTAGTCCTTTTCGATCTGTGTGCGCGAGCCATCGGCGGCGATCAAGTCGATCACGTCGTCGGTTTCGGCACCCACGATTCCCGTGAAGACTTGTCCGTCTTCATCGGCGATGATCGCGGTCTCAAAGCCTTCTGCGATTTTGGCGTCTGGCAAGGCGATCGCTTCCAGCAACGTGCGACGGTCACGGATTTTTCCGACGGAGGTCAGAGCCGGACCGACTTCGCCGCCCGTCCGGTCGACTTGGTGGCAACGCACGCACGAGAGTTCGGTTTTGCCAAAGAACAGCGCGGCGCCTTTGTCAGGGTCGCCGCCGTGCAGTGAGTCCATCCATTTGGCGAGTGGTTCGGTCTTGGCAAGTGCTTCGCGGTGAGCTGCGATCTTCGCATTCCAGTCGTCAGGCAGGCGTTTCGCGGCCGCTTCGACGACGTTCAGTTGGACGTCGGCAGGCAGGTCGTCCTCGAGGTAAGCGCTGACGCCTTTGGTGATGTGTTCGACCGCTTCGGGGGATTCAATTTCTGCCAGCAGGTCCCAAGCAAGTCCGCGGACGAGTTGGCTTTCCGTGGCCGTGGCGGCGATGAAGCGATCCACTGATGCTGGCCCGTCGTGTTTGCCCAACACGGACAACGCGGCGGTGACCAAGGCCGTGGGTTGCTCTGAGTCAATCGCTCGAGCGATCTGGACGGCCTGCACGGGTTCGAGTCGGGCCAGGGCAGTGAGCGCGGACGCTCGCGAGGCTGGCCGTGATTGGGCGTCTTTCGTGCGGGCAACCAGTTGTGGGGCGATCTTCTTGATCCCCAATTTGGACCCGACATCGATCGCTTTTTCGCGAACCGTTTGATCGGTGATCATCAGGACTTCGATGTGTTTGGCGAGGGCTTCGCGAGCGATGATCTCGGGGCGTCGTTCCAACGGACGGTATTCGTTGGTGACGCGGTCGCGTGGATCGGGGTTGGCCCAGTTGGCCAGCATGTCGATCGCTTCGATGCGAGCCCAAGTGGGTTTTTCACCCGACGCGGCGAAGGACGCCAGTGCGGCGGCGGAGTCTGCCGTGCCGATGCGATAGTTGGCGGCCAACACGCGGCGCACCAAGGCATCGGAACTGAGCGGCAAATCGGCGACGGAAATCAACTGGGCCAAGTCGTTGGTGGCTGCCGGGATGGGTTGATCGTGAATCGCCATGGCGGCTTCGGCCAGCACCAACGAATTGGCATCGGATAGGAACGCGGTGACTTTTTCGCTGCTTTGTCCACGCAGTGCAGCGATGGCGGCGCGGCGAACCGGAACGCTGTTGTGGGATGCCAATCCAGCCAGCATGTCTTCCGTGGCGACTCGTCGAAGGAACAGGGTGCAGGCGTGACGCAGCGCGGGATCGACGTTGTTGTTGTTCGCAAGAATTTGCAGCACGCTCGCGAAAGCTTGCTGGTTGGGAGCGGCGCCATTGGCTTGCGCGGTCAGCAGTTCAGACAGCGAGATGGCTGCGAAGTATTTCACGCGAGCGGACTCGTCGGCCAGCAGTTCGGTGACTTTGGCGATCGATTCGGCATCGTTTTGATCGCCGGCCAATCCACAGGCAGCGGCGCGGAGGATCGGATCGGAATCGGTGAGCCAGCCACGGTTGGCGGCCAGCACATCGGGACGTCGGGTGGCATCCAAGCGAACCGCGTGTTCGCATCCCCAGATTCCGTGCAGACGGAAGCGTGCGTCGAGGTCGGTGGCGGAGGCGATCTCCAGCAGTGGTTTCAGTTCGCCGCGAAGGGCCAGTTCCCACTGGGCGTTCAATCGCACGCGGCGATCGATGTGTCGCAGTTGTTGGGTCAAGTCTTCGACCGAGGCATCGGACAGCTCACCGCTGAGCAGTTCTTGGACTTCCGTGACCACGTCGGAGTCTTGTTGGGCGGGGTCGCTGAGTTTGTACAAGCGACCCTTGCCGATTCCATCCCAGCCATCAACCCAGTCGCTGACCAACAGGTCGCCGGACGGGGTGAAGGCGAGGTCGGTGGCGAGGATGTTCCAGATTGGTTGGTAGTCTGGGCCCATCTTGTAAAAGGCACCGGCGGGATCGACGGAGAACGAGCGGATGCCGCTGTTGGAGGGACCGCCTCGAAAGTCGCAGATCAAGAATTGATTGTTGAGCTGATCGCCAAAACCAGTGCCGGGGTAAAACGCCAACCCCGAGGGGCCATCGGTGAAGTTGATGATCGGAGGAACCAGGTGAGCCGGTTGTTCGTTGTGGTGAGGTTCCCAAATCTTCAATCGATTGAAGGGGCCGCGATCGGGAAGGTATTGGTAGTGCATCCGCCAGCCGGTGTCGCCACCTTCGAGCAAATGAACCAAACGGGCTTTGTCGCCACTGTCGGAGTTGTTGTCGACGGTGAACCAGTCGCCGACGTCGTTGAAGGCCAATTCCTGTGGGTTCCGCAAACCGTTGCAGTAGATTTCTAAGTTGCTGCCGTCCATCTCGCAGCGGAAGACGGCACCGACGGCGGGGTTGGAAAGCAGCTTTCCTTCCGGAGTGGTGACGTGATAGCCGCGGTCGCCAATCGAAAAGTAAAGTCGTCCGTCGTAGCCACGAATCAGTCCGTGCATGTCGTGACCGCGGAAAGCCACGCGGACGCCATAACCATCGGACAGCACCTGGGAGTCTTCCGCGACGCCGTCGTCGTCGGCATCGGTCAACTTCCAGAGTTTCGGAATGCAGGTGTAGTAGATGTCGGAACCGTGGACCAAGATCCCGGCACCAGTGCCTTCTTCGAGTCCATTGAATCCGTCAGCGACCACGGTGACTTCGTCGGCCACCCCATCGCCATCGGTGTCGACCACGCGGCGAATTCGATCGTCGTGTTGGGCGTAGGTGATCGCGGCTTCGCCGAGCAAGCGTTTGTGATAATCAATTCGGTCTTGAACGGTTTCAGCGGCGAGGTCGGCCAGCAACCATTCGTCGTCGTGGCCGCGGTTGTCGGTCACGCCACGATTTTGCCGAAAGCTCTCGCAAACGTACACGCGTCCTTGAGAATCAACGGTGAACGCGACAATGTTCGCGACGTCGGGTTCGGCCGCGAAAAGTTCGATCGTCCAGCCGTCAGGGATTTTGAACCCGGCCATGGCTTGGGCGGCTTCGTCAGAGGCCTCTGCGATCTGCGGCGGCAAGGGCTCCGGTTTGGTCGTGGAAACGGATTCGGCCGCCGGTTCGTCTGCGGAGGCTGACTGGACGATGACCGATTCAGGCAAGCCGACGGTGAACGACAATGTGCCAAGGGTGAGACTGACCCCAACCATCCAGCGAGCAAATCGAGCGACAGGTCTCGAATGACGCCATGAGCAAGGCTGCGAGTGGGATAACGAGCGGCAGGTGGGATCGGTTGACGGCGTCATGGTGCAGATAAGAGACCTCATTGGGCGGCGGCGAGCGGTGTGTATAGAATAACTGCGGCTTGGAATGATGAACAAGGATTAACCGCCCTGCATTTGGCATTCCAACCGAATATTTGCATGCCATCCTTGTCTCAAACTCGGTGTCTCCGTTTCGATGAGTGAACCGAATCCATCGACGACCGTTTCGGATCCAGCCTTGCCCCCATCTGCATCTCAGCAGACGAGTCAGGGGAGTGAGGCAGCGGTTCGGCGCGGGAACCCATTTGCATCGGGCTCGGACCGACCGGTGATCGCCTCGGTCACGCCGATGATCCAGGAAGAGGCGTGGGTGCCGGAGTCGGGCATGCTGCAAGCGAGCGTGCTGGCGGCGCTGATCGTCTTGGTGTTTTCGCTGGCGTGCTGGCGATTGTTTCCGGCCGGCGGGATCCTGGTCACGGGGCTGGGATGTGCCCTGTCGATCCTGGGGATGTTTTCATCCCGAGTCGTCGCCGCAGGGATGTGTTTGTTGGCCCATGCGGCGCTGTTTGTTGGTTGCTATTTGCAGGTGATATAGGGGGGGGAAGTGGGAGAGGGCCACAGGGCCACAGGGCCACAGGGCCACAGGGACTCAGGGACTCAGGGACTCAGGGACTCAGGGACTCAGGGACTCAGGACTCAGGACTCAGGACTCAGGACTCAGGACTCAGGACTCAGGACTCAGGACTCAGGACTCAGGACTCAGGACTCAGGACTCAGGGGGATCGCGCGCGTACGATGGGGGGCCATGCCTGTCGGCAATGAACCACGGGGGCATTCGCGGCGGGCAGGGCAACTGTCGTCGCTCCGCGACTGGTTGTGTGTGTCCGAGTGATCGAACAGCCGCGGAGCGGTGACATCCGTCAGCCTCGGGTTTTTAACCCGAGGTCTCGGGCGATCCTTTCCTCGCTCGACAAGCCGTGGAGCGGCGACAGGTGGCGAGCGATGAGAGGGGAAAATTGAAAAAGTGAAATTGCAAATTGTAAATTGCAAAACTTGGGCGGTTGAGGCGATGGCTCAGCGGTACCGGCGACGAACCGGACGCGATCTCGTTTCGGGCGGAGGTCGATTGCGGGGACGAGTACCGCTTCGCTGAGCCCGAGCACGAGAAGCGGACGGCTAGCCCATCGAAATGGAAACCCGACGCGTCAGCGAGGCTTGCGCGGGATTCCCGATGCCGGCCCCAACCGGGGCGGCCATTTTTTTTTCGTGATGGGTCTCGGGGCTTCCACCCCGAGCTATGCACGATGGCCCCGTCCGGGGCGATGTTTGCACGAAAGCTAATCGCTAATCGCTAGGAGCTAGTGGTCTGTCAGGACTTGTTTTTAGGGTAGTGGACGAGGCCACGAGTCCTGAACTGGCGTCGAATCCAAGGACTCGTGGCCTCGTCCACTACGATCAACCCTCACTTTTAACTTTGACGGACCACTAGAAGCTAGAAGCTAGAAGCTTGCCGACTCACTTCCGTGAGTTGGCACGCGTGGCGACGCTGGGGGCTTCCACTGGGCTGAGTGCCAAGGCGAGCCAGCCGTCGCGAAGTTCGAGTTGGCTGACGGCGAGGTCTTGCATCGCGGGATGCTCGATCAGTTTGGGAGTTGTCAGGGGGATCACTCGATCTTCGGCCAACACCTTGTTGAAGATCGCGCGGATGGGCAGGCGTTGTCGCATCGACATGCCTGGGCCGCTGACTCGGAGATGACCGTCTCGGACCAGCCGTGCGTTCAATCCGTCGATCTCAGGCTTGTAGGCCGCGCGAACGATGAACCGTGTCAGCTTGGGACTGCCCGGTTGGCTCAGGCGAACGACTCGCAACGTCAACCACATTTTGCCGTCTTCGATTTCGATCGTCATCGGGCGGGTGGGGGAAAAGGCGATTTCAGCTTCGCCGGGGACCTCTTCCGGCAATGCCACGCCGTCTTTGCCAAACAACGCAAACGTGTCGGTGTAGAGTTCTTGGAACGTCTTGACTTCCCCGCGCGGAAGGATTTGTTCCAGCGTGTTGTTGATGGCGGATTGGTGCATTTGCAAACTCAACCAACTGTCGTTCCAGGCTCGCGGGCGAGGGGTATGAGCGGCCAATTGCCAATCACCTGCCAAGCGGTAGCGAGCGATCAAGCGTTCCGAGGTGGTTTCCAAGTCGATCACCGTCGGCGCCAGTTCGAGGCGTCCGAGTGGACCGAGCACGAGGTCGTCCCACTTTTCAGAAGCGTTGTTGGTTTGAGTCGTCAGTTCCGACTGGGTTCCCTGCACGACTTCGTCGCGAATTTGTTGCCGGGTGCGTTGGTTGGCCAGCGATTTGGTGTCTTCGTATTTCTTTTCCGCGATGCCGCGTACCAAGGAACCGATCAAGGGCCACTCGTTGACCTTGGAGTCCACTCGCTGCAAACGATTGTTCGCGTTGACTTGGACTTCCGTGCCGCCAACGGTCAGCCCGTTCGCTGAGATGCGGATCGGGGTGGAGGCATCGAAATTGGCCCAGCCATTGGAATGCACGGTCACGCCACTTTGCGCGGCTTGGCTGCGGGTCGAAACGTCGCCGTGAGTCAGCAGGTCAATGCTCCATTGGCCTGGCGTCGGATTCAGTCGCAGGTCCATGGCGGTGCTGACATTGCTGGTTCCGCGGACCGGTGTGCCAGCGATTTGGGTTGAGATCGGCGACGTGCGGTCGGGGACCGAGGGGATCAAACGCTCGATCAGTTTCGCGGAGATCGCGGTGCGAACGTTGGCGTTGCGGTAGTTCAGGTCGATCGCCTTGGCGACTCGTGCCGCATGGGTGTCATCCGAGAATCGCAATGACTGAAACGCGTTGGTGACCTTGACGGCAGCCAAGTCAATCGCATCGGCTTCGGCACGTTCGAGGTCTTGGAGCAAGGCGACGTAATCAATCGGCATCGCGCTCCAGGTCTTCATCGCTTCGGTCAGTTGCGGAAGCGAGGGTTGATTCAACCAGTCTTCGTGTTCCGGTGCCAATCGCTTGGAAGTGATTCGGGACAAGTACCGCTGAGCCGTGAGGGCGCGTTGGTCCATGTCGTCGGACGACGCCAGCGTTTGAATTTTGTCGAGCAGCAGGAACGTCGTCCAACCTTGAGGATCGCCCGTTTCAGGAAGCTGTTCGCGGACCTCGCGAATCAGTTGGTGGACGTCAAAACGCTGATGGGTTGGCGTTTGGCTGTGCAGGGTCAGTGTTTCGTGAGGCAACGTCCCGGAAGAATCAAACGAACCAGAGTGACCACGAGCCAATTGCCAAATCGATGCCCAGATGCTGGTGCGACGGGACAAGGAGTGGGACGCCTGCAGCCAACGGACTTGTTGGTCGCGTGCCGGGGCTCGTTCGGCCAGTTGCAGACCAGCGGCGGCCAACGATGACAATTCGCGAAGCACGGTGCCTGCTTCGGGATCGCCCAAACGAGAGAGCTGGCGAAGTCGATTCAATCGTTCGTCAACCTCTCCGGCCCAACGTCCCATCACGATCGAGGTCGCGTGACGACGGACGGCTTCTTCGGAGGAATCCGACAGGCCGTGATGGTCGCTGCTGCGCAGCATTTCCTCGTGAGCGGTTTTCAGATCGGTTTGTTCCATGTCGACGGATGTCAGCAACACGTCGTTCAGTTCTTCATTGGCATCCACCGCCAAATTCGCGTGCGATGAAAGCTCGGACAATTCCAAACGCAATTGTTTGGCGAGAGGCCAGCCGGTCACGTGATGAGTCTGGGCTGCTTTGGCAGCGTCCGTGGGGGAAACAACGGGCGGGCGCACGAAGCGGGGCAGATCCAGGTTGAGTTCGGGGAGCTCCGGTTCCGGAACACTGGGTTTGGCCAATACCGCGACGGATTCAGGAATCAGCGAAACGGACTCGGAGCGTTGCGAGTCGGTGTGGAACATTTCCGCGGGCAACGACAATGACGTTGGTTCGGTTGAAGTCGGGTCGTCCAACCCTGGCGACAGAGAAGCGGGAACCGATTGTGCGAATGGCTCGAAGGAGGGTTCCTGTTCCAATGTTTCTGCGAAACCCGCCAGTTCGGTTTCGATGTCGATCACGGGAGCTTGCAGCGTGCCAGATGAATCGCTTGCCAAACGCTCGGGCATGGTCAACCCACGCGCACCGTGGTCGTTGCGGTGGGCGTCTTCCGCGTGCGTTGAAGATGGCAGGGCGTCGGGTTGGTTCCAAGGCGAGAGCGGTTCCGCGGTGCCGAACCCGTGGCGGTTCGAAGCTCCCAATCCGTCCGGTGCGTTGGCGGAGGCTTCGTCGTTGGACTGTGTTTCGCCGTTCCGGTCCGACGTCAAGTATTGGAACGCCGGATCCGAAGCCACGTCCAAATTTGCCTGCGCGGAAGGTCCGTTGCCAAATCGGGCAAGCAACCCACCTGGTTCCAGCAAACCGGTCGAGTTCAGAAAGTAAGGCGTTGTGGTGGTCGCAATGACAGCGATGGACGCTGTGATCGGCCACAACAACAGCGATCGTCGGGAATCCTGACGCATTCGATGACTGATGGATTGGAGCAATTGAGAAGGACGGCGACGAGACGTTTTTCGCCGATCAAACGCTTATGCCTAAAATCGGCCCTCCAAACCAAGACGAATTCGGCGGTGGATCGAAAGCGGAGCCAAACTTTCGCATTCCGAGGGGCTGGTGGGCGTCGACCAGACCAGCCCGTCGGTGGGGTCAGGCCAGGCCCTCGCCTGTACATGGGGGGCAGACGGATTATGGTTGGTCAAAAAATGAAGCCGTGCCCGGTGGGAGCCCTGTTTCACGGACTCCATCCAAGCCGGATTTACCGCGTGAATCGCACCGTGAATTGCAAGGTGAATTGGTGCCGCGAAAGATCACCGTGAAACCCGACCCAATCCCTCTGCGACCGTCGACTGGTTGGTCGCTGCCACCTTTTCAGAGAATTCAAAACAAACGTGATCCAGCCTGATTCCCTGCCGCTTTCGCGCCGAAATCGATTTTTGATCAGCGTTCTGCTGATTGGGATGCTGTTGACGATCGCTCTGCCGCCGTTGGCGTTCCAAGCACGCGGTGCACGCGGACTGTCGCCGTCCGTTGGGACCTTGTTGGCGATGGTTTCTCCGGTCGCACAGATGTTCTATTTGGATCGTGGCTACGCTTTTTTTGCTCCGGATCCCGGCCCCAGTCACCTGATTCGGGCGAGCTCGGACGGTGGCAAAACGACGCAATTGTTTCCGGATTTGGAGGATCAGTGGCCTCGGTTGTCGTACCACCGGCATTTCATGTTGGCGGAATTTTTGAATGATTCGTACCAGCCCGCTTTGCCGCTGGAGGTCAGCCAGCTGATCGGTCCCGAGCTGAGTCCCGAGGAACTCCAAACGCTGCGAATGGGACGACAACGCTATGAACGGATTGCCGATTCGATGGTTCGGCACCTGCAATCGACGGGGAAATCGGACGTTTCGATCCAGCGAATCGAGCACCAAATGCCCGACTTTGTTCTGTTCTCGCAAGAGAACCTCTCGTTGATCGATGAGCGGTCTTACATCGAGTTGCCCGATCTCCCGATCACGCTGGAAAGTTTGCTGGGGAGTGTCCCTGAGTCGCTTCCGCAGCCGGAAGCCGGCGATGAAGTGGTCTTGGACCCAGAGGATTCCGAATCGGTTCCAGTGCCGGCGGGCGAACGGAAGAAAGGTTCAGGGAATCAGTCGGAAGACGCGGGCAGTCCCGCGGCCGAGAATCAGACACTGGACGAACCGGAGCAACCAGGCACTGCACCGGAGGACGCATCGTGATCGTTGAGTCGGCAAAACAGGTCGGATTGTCTTGGGTGGATGCCTGGGATCGGTTTTGGTTCACGCCTCGGCACATTGATACGTTGGCGGTGCTGCGGATCGTCACCGGTGCGATGCTGTTGTATTCACACCTGGTGCTGGCGATCGACTTCTCTTCTTTCGTTGGAACGGAAGCTTGGATCGACAACGAGACCAGCGCGTGGCTGCATGATGGAACGCTTGGTGAAGCGACGGCGGCTTGGTCGTACTTGTGGTTGGTCGACAACGCGACGTTTCTTTGGCTGAATCATATCGTGACGATCCTGGTCACGGGATGCTTTCTGGTTGGCTTTTTGACTCGCGTGACAGGGCCGCTGGCGTGGTTCCTGCAATTGATGTTGGTGCATCGATTGCTCGGCAGCCTGTTTGGGTTGGACCAGATTGTCACTTACTGTGTGATGTACTTGGCCTTCGCTCCCTGTGGTGCGGTTTGGTCGGTCGATGCGAAGCTGCGTCGTCGTTTGACAGGCGATGGTGAGCGAACGCTTTCGGGTTGGAAAGCGTGGTTGTTCCCGGCAGACAAGAAGACGGTCTCGGCCAATGTGGCGACGCGATTGCTGCAGATTCATCTGTGCGTGATTTATCTGTTCGGTGGCCTCGCGAAGGCTCGTGGTGAACTTTGGTGGGACGGAACGGCGGTTTGGTTTGCCGTGGCAAACTACGAATACCAGTCGATTGACATGACAGTCTTGGGGCGGTTCCCGCGTGTTTTCACCGCGTTGTCGCACATCACGATGTTCTGGGAGATCTTCTACTGTGCCTTGGTTTGGCCGCGTTTGACTCGCGGGATCACGTTGGCATTGGCCGTCGCCGTTCACGGTGGGATCGCGTTGTTCCTGGGCATGATCACGTTTGGTGCGATGATGATCGCAGCCAACGGGATCTTTGTTTCGCCGGATTGGATTCGTCGCAAGCGGTTGGGCGAATCAGCGGAAGATGGCCACGAAGACGCGTCGCTATCCGGTGTGATGACGTCGCTAGGAACCGATTCCAACAATCGCACTCGTTCGGTTGCCTTGCCGGCGGATTTGCAACATCGGTTGGCGGAACTTGACGCGGCTGAAAAGGGGATCCAGAAACGTTATGCCAAGCTCAAACGCCGCGAAGCCAAGAACGAAGAACGCAAGCAGCGATTGCTGGCGGCCCGCGAACAGATCAAGCAAAAACTGATCGACGGCAATCTGTCGGCAGGCGACAGCGTGCTCCGCAACGATGATCTTGAGGATGCCTGAGTCACCGTGGAAGTTGGCGTTCGCAGGTCGCGTGCGAGTTCACTCCCGTGGTGAGTTCACCACCAGTGACCATCGTCAGTGATCGGACGGATGTCGCACCGCATGGAATCCATCGCGGACGCCAATTCTCCGATGGCCCAGTCCAGGTCGTCGACTTCGAGTCGATACTCAGGCCACTTCCATCCGACCGGCCAAATCTGGTGCGGCGCTGGCCAGCGATCTTTTTCAGTCGTGTGCTGAATCCTCGCCAAGAGTCGTGGCAAACACAAACGAGGTGATCCGGATGTGGAGCCAAGTTGTTCGCCGAGGTCGTGGGAATCTCGCAGTGCCGCCGGAGGATCCGAGGCGATCCACTGCGTTAGGCCTTTGGCTGTGTCGGAGCGATCGGGATCGATCACGGTGATGCCGTGCTCGGACGAAAGTCGCTGACAGATGAGTTGCCGCAGTTCCGCGTCGCCACCCACCAAAGCCATCGAGGGGACGTCGGCGGCGATGTGGTCGCGCAGATCTTCGATCGTCCATCCGAAACGCGGGTCGCAGAAGTCAGCGGCGACGTCGCAGGCGGGTTCCAAAACAAAACGCCGAGCGGTGTATCGCGGATGCGGAACCACCAGAGCTTTCGAGGATCCCGCCGGGCCTCGACCGCCAATCAAGCCCCGAAGTCCGGCGGCTCGTGGCGGCCCCGCCAAGCGGCCATGCAGAACAACGTCGAGATCGATCACGCGGGCGCCCCAGCGAACGAGTCGTTTGCGGCCCAGATCAATTTCCAAGTGTTGCAACAAATCCAACACCTCCGCGGCGGAGGCTTCTGTGGCAAATGCGGCGACCGCATTGAGAAACGGTGATTGACCACCGGGACCACCGATCGGTGGGGTCTCAAACAAGCGGCTGGTTCGCAGGTTTGCGGGCGATCCGTGTGGGGCGTCGCCACCGTCTTGCTGACCGGCATGCTTTTCACCAGCAGCGGCAACCAACCCCGATTCCGCGACCCGGCGAGCGGCTTCGGCGATCACCACTCGGCGGTCACCGAGGTTGGAACCGAAGCTGATGAGGCATTGCGTGGGCATGAACAGAACGCTGGCGAGAACAAGGGGGACGCGGTTGCTGGCGAATCATAGTGGGAACCCGACGCGTGAGCGAGGCGAGTGCGGGTTCGTCCTTCCTGACGCGTCGGGTTTCCATTGTTGATGGGCTTGCGGCACGTCTTCTCGTGCTCGTGCTCGTGCTCGTGCTCGTGCTCGTGCTCGTGCTCGTGCTCGTGCTCGTGCTCGTGCTCGTGCTCGTGCTCGTGCTCGTGCTCGTGCTCGTGCTCGTGCTCGTCCTCGTCCTCGTCCTCGTCCTCGTCCTCGACGTCCGGCCGGAACTCAATCACGTCCGGTTCGTCATCGGCCACTGTTGTCGATCGCCCACCGGCTGATCGCCTCAACCGCCGGGATTTTACAATTTACAATTTACAATTTCACTTTTTCAATCTTCCCCATCTCGTTGCTCGCAACTGTCGCCGCTCCGCGGCTTGTCGAGCGAGGGGGCGGGACTCGCGAGACCTCGGGTTGGAAACCCGAGGCTGACAGATGTCACCGCTCCGCGGTTGTTCGATCACTCGGACGGACACAATTGGTCTCGGCGTGACGACAGTTGGCAGGCCCGTCGTGAACGATCACGTCCGGTTCGGCTTCGGTAACCGTTGTCGATCGCCCACCGGCTGATCGCCTCAACCGCCGGGATTTTACAATTTACAATTTACAATTTCACTTTTTCAATCTTCCCCATCTCGTTGCTCGCAACTGTCGCCGCTCCGCGGCTCGTCGAGCGAGGGGGCGGGACTCGCGAGACCTCGGGTTGGAAACCCGAGGCTGACGGATGTCACCGCTCCGCGGTTGTTCGATCACTCGGACGGACACAACCAGTCGCGGAGTGACGGAAGCCTTGGGGGTGCATCGTGTGGAACGCGTTAGCGCTGCATGGGGACCGCGGTGGTCCACTCGGGCAATTCGGTGGCCTCGTTGGTGATCCCCAGAACAATCGTCGAGGGATGCTGCGATGCCTTGCCGATCAACAGGCACTGAGAGAGCTGCACGCAGTCGTTCAAATTTTCGCGGCTGAGCAATCGTTCACAACGACTTGTGTGCCACTTGTTTTGGAGGGATCGCCATCCGAGCCCCTGGGACGTGGGAGCACACCAGTCGACTCGCAGTCGCGGCATGGCCATTGATTCGTGGCCTTCGGACTGTTGCGATGCGTTGGCTTCTCGCCAAGCTTGGCCTAAGGCGACGAAGAAGGCGGGCTGCAATCGCAGCTCATCCGGCGTGACCAAAACCAATGTCTTGCCGTAGCGAACGGCTTGTTCGACGGTTCGGTGCAACAACGTTCGCAAAGTATGATCCGGTGTGAACATCGACCACGCAGGGATTCAAAGCCCGAGAGAAGATTCAAGCTCGAACAACACTCTGTTCATTGAGTGAGACGAATCTCAATTCAATCGCAGAGAAACAAGACGGTTCGGTCATGACCGAACCGTCATCCGATTCTGTCCAAGGTCCGGTGGCCTTCGATCAAGATTGCGGCGAACGCATCTTGGCCAACATCGCTTGGAAGTCGACCGCGACAGGACGACCTGCAGACACGTCCGCTGATTCATGATGCAACGCGGCGGTTTCGACTTGCACGTCGTCTTCGATGACCAGCATGTCACGGTCGTCGTGGTTGACAGCGATGTCTTCGCCATCTTCTTCGATCCACAACACGGGTGCCGAAGCAGCGATGGCCGATTGATTTTGCATCTCGCCCATTTGAGCTTCGTCGCAGACTTCGTCCATGCCATTGGCATCGTCGCCGAGCAACGACAAAGGTGAATTGGCCGCACCACGCATGCTGAGGATTTCTTCGTGCAACGTCGTTTCCAGATCGGACGCCACGTTGTCGCTGGCGTCGAATTTGTCAGTTGCTTCTACCGAGGCCGCCAAGGCGTCGACGGTGGAATTGATTTCCTCTTCGTCGTCGAACTCACCGAACAGTTGGTCCGCCGTTGGCGTGGAAGCGACGGGGGCTTCGCTGTTGTGCGATTCAGCTTCTTCGGTCTCGGGCAAGTTGGCCGCGAGAGCGGATCCAATGACGTCGGAGACCATCTCGTAGTCGCCTTCGTAGGTCTGACAATCGATGCTCAGCGAGCCGAATTCGAGGTTGTCGGTGGCTTCTGGCGACGCCGTGGTATCTTCGCAAACCAGGGATTCGTCGATGGTTTGCTGGTCGGTGGTGGGTTCCGATGTGGCAACCGCGACGTCTTGTAGTTGTTCACCGTGGCACGGTTCTGCCTGACAAGGGCCATTCTGACATTGGCCATCTTGGCACTGTTCGCCTTGGCACAGGTCGCCTTGGCACAGGTCGCCTTGGCAAAGGCCAGTTGTTTGGCAGGCTTCTTCGCCGCACTCGGAGGTGTTGCAGGCTTGCGTGTCGCACGTGGTGGCTTCGACTTCTGCGACCGCTTCGCTTTCGTTCGGCAAAGCCTGATCGTTCCAGCGTCGGCCCAGGTCGCTGGCGTCGTTGGATTCAATGGTTGCTGATTCGAAGGTTGCCGAGGTGGATTCCTCATCCGAACTGGTTTCGTCCCACATCGAATCATCGAGTGCGCCGAATTCGACGTTGGAGGATTCTCCGTTGGGCTGGGCGATGGTGGGTTCCTCCATCACCGGGCTTGGCAATTGTTGCAGCGTCGCCCAGGCACGATCGACGATTTTGTTGTCGATGATGCTTTGGTTCAACGACGCGGCGCAATCGATCGCGGCTGTCATCATTTGGTTGATCAAACGAGGCGTGCCGCTGCAAGCTTGGTGAATGGCACGGATCGCTTCGTTGGTGATCGCTTCCTGGGGATTGGACCCGCAGTTCTTGATCACATCTTGGACGTAGGTCAGGGCTTCGTCGCCGTTGAGCGGGTGCAGGTAGCACCGAGTTGCGACGCGTTGCACGAGTGCTTCGAGCGATGGCAATGCCAGGGTCTCATCCAGCTTGGGGCCGCCCAGCAGAACCGCACTGACGCGTGGTTGGCCTTCGCTCATCGTGTTGGTGATGATGCGAATGGTTTCCAGCACTTCCGGTGTCAACGCTTGCGCCTCGTCGACCAGCAGCAGCAAACCGGGGAATTCCGCGGTGCTGCGAGCGAGTCGCTCGACCAGGGCGAATTGCGGATCTTCGTTGGGTTCCAATGGGGTCGAATGAATCCCACGGACTCGGTTCAATCGCGTCAGCAGGTGACGTTGGAACAACAAGGGGTTGTCCAGCATCGCGTCACCGAGCACCACGACCTCGCGACGACCCGCGAATTGCTTCAGCAGCAACTGGCACAGCAAGGACTTGCCGACGCCGGGGGGGCCGATGACCAGCGAAATTGCTTCCCAGGCTTCAATTGCTCGTTGGATTCGTTGCAATGCCTCGTCCTGCGATCCAACGGGAACGTAACGTTCCGCACTGGGGAAGGGCGGGAAGGGAGGCACGTGAAAAGAGTGTTCAACCGAAGACATGGTCGAAGTTTCCTAGGCGGAACAAGTGGGAGAATGCGGACACGCCGTCTAATCGTTACAGTCGTCACCCAGACCGCAGGGTCTGAAACAAATTTCATTCATTTCTGACGAAATCACCTCATGCCCCCTCGCCTTGCCCCGTGACAAAGAGCCCTTCGACCAAGCCACGCAAACCAGCCTCCACCGCGACGATCGATTGGTACGATCGGCCTCAGTACTTTGACATGGTGTTCCGTGACGAAACGGCAACCGAAATGGCATTCTTTGACGAGGCGTACCAGCGTTACGCGACCGGAACCGTTTCGCGGGTCTATGAACCCGGTTGTGGCAGCGGTCGTTTGGTGGCCGCTTCGGCAGCCCGCGGGTACGACGTCATTGGGTTGGATAACAACGACGCGATGCTCGCTTATCTGCAGCGCCGATTGCAACGTCGAAAATTGTCGGCCGAGCTGATCAATGGCGACATGACGTCTCACGTGTGTTCGCCCCCCGTGGATGCCGCGTTTTGCACGTTCAACACGTTCCGTCACATGATGGATGAAGACGCAGCGGTCGCGCATCTGCGAGCGGTGGCGGCCTCTTTGCGAACTGGCGGGATTTACGTGCTCGGGTTTCACTGCATTCCGATGGACGCGGATCCGGACTGCATCGAGCGTTGGAAAGCGTCCCATGGGGGCACGAACATCAGCGTGACTTTGAAAGTGGTGGATTTTCAGCGACGCAAACGACGTGAAACACTTCGCGTTTCGATCAAAGCCACTCGAAAAAACGGAACTGTCGAGCGAGTCCGCAGTGAGTTTCCGCTGCGGCTTTACACTCCCAAACAAGCCGTCACGATGTTGAAGTCCGTCCGTGATGAGCTGGAAATCGTCGGTGTCCATGACTTTGACTATGAAATCGAACATCAGCGAGAAATGGACAACGACCTGACCGACGCCGTGTTTGTTCTCCGAAAACAATAATTTTCTGAAGCGACCCTGATGACGCACGCATTCCAAGCCACCTGCGCCGCGACCGGCGAGTTCCTTCCCGGTGAATTTGCCGAAGCGACCGCCGCGCAAATTGATTTTGCCTGCGGACGAGCCGCCGAGGCCGCAGTCCAGATCCGCGAATTGACGCCCGATCAGCTCGGCGAATTCCTTTCCGCGGTGGCGACCGAGATTCGATCGCGACGGGAGGAAATCGTGTCCCGCTGCGAACTGGAAACGGGATATTTGAATGCTCGTGTGGAAGGCGAATTTGATCGAGCGATGGGGCAACTGGATCTTTTCGCTCGATTGGCGGTCGAGCGACCTTGGGACCGCGTGACCTCGGAAGCGGCGGATCCGGATCGCAAACCATTTCCCAAACCCAGCATGACGCGGCGGTTTGTTCCGGTTGGGCCTGTGGCGGTGTTTGGTGCCTGTAATTTTCCGTTGGCGATCTCGGTGATTGGCAATGATTTTGTCGCTGCGGTTGCCACGGGGAATCCGGTGGTTGTGAAGTCGCATCCCAGCCATCCGGGCACCTGCGAACTGCTTGGCAACGCCGTCAAAGAAGTCGTGAAGCGGTTGAAGCTGCCCTTGGGAACGTTTGAATTGTTGCATGGGCGAACCCCGGAAACGTCGGTCCGTGTGATCTCTCATCCCGCGATCGCCGCGGTCGGGTTCACCGGCAGTCCTCAAGGTGGCCGGGCTCTGGCGAAGGCAATCTTGGACCGCGAAAACCCGATTCCCATTTTCGCGGAATTGGGCAGCACCAATCCGGTCTTTATCACCCCGGACGCGATGGCCGTTCGAGCAAAGGCGATCGCGGAAGGCTTTGCCGGATCGCTGAGATTTGGCAACGGTCACATGTGCACCAAGCCTGGTGTGGTGGTGATTCAAGAGCGGGATGCTGACGCGTTCATTGCAGCAACTCGGGGTATCTTTGCCAAACAGCCGAACCTTCCCATGTTGAGTGGTCCTGTGGCGGAGGCGTTTGATCGCGGGATTGAACAGCTTCGAGCAGCCAAAGAGGTGGATTCCTTGTTCGTTGCCGAAGCAATCGAAACAGAAGGCCCCTGGCATCGGGGGGCTCACTGGTTTGGCATGAATGCGGAGACCGCGATTCGTGAGCGGTGGCTGCACAGCGAAACGTTTGGTCCGGTTTCGATTTTGGTGCGTTGTCGGGGGGAAGCGGAAATGTTGCGGGTAGCCGAAGGGTTCCATGGGTCACTGACCACGACACTGCACGCCGAGACGTCTGAGAATGAGTTTACGCAGTGTTGGCGCCGCATCGCAGAACGCTTTGGTGGCCGGATCATTCTCAACGGTTGGCCGACGGGAATGGAGATTGGTTCCGCGACGCAGCATGGCGGCCCGTTTCCCGCCAGTCTGGATGGTCGCAGCACCTCCGTCGGGCACGCCAGTTTGGAACGGTTCGTTCGACCGTTGTGTTTTCAGAACTGGCCTGAGGACGTGATGTTAGCGAAACGCTCGGGACCATGAGTCCCGCCTGCGGGACCGGGAAAGGAACGTTTTCAATCGGGGCGAAAGCGATCTTTCCTGCTCTGAAAAGTCGATCGGATCGACTAGAATACGCAGCTGTAATTGATGTGATCTGACAAACGACTCCATTGAATAAGCGTTCGGCATCCAGCCTGTGCCTTCCCCATCCGAAGATCCAACCGAAGTTCGCACTTCGACGTCCGAAGAAAGCCTCGTCAATCACGTTGGCGACTACAAAATTGTCCGTACGCTCGGGACGGGCGGGATGGGCGAAGTCTATTTAGCTCAGCACACCACGACGCAGCAAACGGTTGCGTTGAAAATGTTGCGGCATCATGTCGCCAACCAGCAGCGTTTCCGGCGACGATTCCAACGCGAAGCTCAATTGATTCAAGGACTGGATCATGAGCACATCGTGCCACTGCTAGAGACGGGAGAAGAAACGGGCGTGCCATTTTTGGCGATGCGCTTGATCGAGGGCAAAACCCTGGCGGATTTGATTCTGGAACAGAAGGGAATCGAACAGTCGATGGCAGCGGGGGACGCTTCGCAATTGGAGACGGCCGTTCTGACACCGACTCAAGCGGTGTCCGATGACCAGGCAACCAATTTTCAATCGATAGCGAACTCGATTGCCGATATCGCGGATGCATTGCACTTCGCGCATTCTCAGAAGATCATTCACCGCGATGTGAAGCCGTCCAACTTGATGCTCGATCGCGATGGCAAGATCTGGTTGACCGATTTTGGTTTGGCTTTCTTGGAAGACGAGCAAACCGCGTTGACCATGACAGGCGACTTGGTGGGAACCCCCGCTTACATGAGTCCCGAGCAAACGCTGGGGTCGCATTCCGAAGTCACCCGTCGTTCGGATGTCTACAGCTTGGGGGCGACGCTTTATGAATGGGCGACGCTGCATCGTCCGTTCAGCGGCAACCGAGAACAGGTGCTGGTCAATGTTGCTCAAGGCAGTTTGGCGACACCGCGGAGTCTTCGTGCTGATCTTCCGCTGGCACTGGAAGCCGTGATTTGCAAAGCGATGTCTCGCTCGCCAGAGGCTCGCTATCCCACCGCGGCTGCCTTTGGCGACGACCTTCGACGGTTTGCGAACGGCAAACCTGTCATGGCAAAAATGCCAGGTTGGACGGAGCGTTTGTTCCGTTGGAGCCAGCGAAATCCGTTGGTCGCTTTGGCATCTTTTCTCGGAGTGATCACGACCGTGGTCGCGGTGTTGGGAATGCAAGCGATCTATTCCGGTCAGTTGGTCCGCATCAACGAGCAATTGGCGAAGAGCAACGATGATCTCATCACGTCGAACTTGCAGTTGGAAGCCCGAGAAGCCGAGCTCAGCAATCAGCTTTTTATCTCGGACATGTCGCTTGCCTTCCAAGCCTACGCGGCGAAGAACCTGATCACGACCAAACAGTTGTTGGACAAGCATCGGGAAGAGTCGGTGCCGTTTGGATCTCGGCGATTCGCGTTGGAGCTGTTGGACTACCTTGCCACGCCGCCCTCTTCGGTTTTGCTGACCAAGCACCAGGCGGCTGCCACCGCAGTTGCGGTTTCGGAAGATGGCAAACTGGTGGTGTCCGCCAGTGAAGACGGCGAAGTGCATGTGGTGGATCTGGAGACGAAACAACTGCTCCACAAGTATTCGTTGCCGGGACGGCTCGATTCCATTGCAATCAGCCCGGACAAGCAGTTTTTTCTAACCGGTTTGAATGAATCGATCGGGTTCACCCCGATCAAAATGCATCGCGTTGACAACGGCGAAGAAGTTCTGGGGTTGCTGGGGCATTGGCATTCAATGGAATCCGGAACCTTCTCATCCGATGGGAAGTGGATTGCAACGGCCGACCGGTACCGACAAATCCAGGTGCATGACACGGACGGAAACGTGATCGACTCGTTTGACGCACAATCCCGAAATGAGTCGCTGCGTTTCCTCGAAGACAGTCACCGATTGGTTTATGTCCAAAAATCGCAAGCCGGTCACGAAGTCCGAGTGCGAGATCTGGACACGGAAGACGAGACAGTGATCCCGACCGACGTGATGACGGCCCAGTTTGCAATCGCTCATCCTCGCGGCAAGTCGAATCCATTTCGAATCGTGACACAGGGCTACGGCTCCCTTTCTGTTTCCGATTCCGATCAATCCGCTCCGTTTGTGAAGGTGAATCATTTCAATGCGGTGTTCCGTTGCGTGGCGATCAGCCGCGATGGTGAGATGATCTACAGTGGCACGGATGAAGGATCCGTTTATGTGTGGCGATTGAAAGACCGAGACGTCTACAACCAATTGTTTCGTCCTTTGCTGGTGCCGGCCGCCAACGGTCGGATCTATGAGATCGCGACGGTGCCAGAAGAATCCGAAATGCCTCGGTTTGTGACGTCGGCTGAAGACGGAAACGTCATTCTTTGGGACACCCAAGAAAAGATGCCGATTCGTCCATCGCACCCGAAAGTTCCCTATCCATGGACGTCCGTTTTAAAGTTGGCGACGCCCCACCACGGATCGTCGGATGTCTTCCTTCGAATGAGTGGTGGCGCCGTCGTTCACTACAACCCGCAAACAGAATTGCGGGGACTCTCAGTGATCGCACACCAACCCATTCGCGGCACGGATGAGATCGCGGTCACGGAAGACGCCTCTACGATCGCGGTCGCAACGGACACCGAACTGAGTGTCTACGACGTCGAATCAAGGCGTCTCATCAAGACGATTCCGAGTCCAGATTTGGAGAGAAACTGCCGTGGACTTCATTACCTGGGGCAGCGTTTGTATGTTCTCTACACCGAGGAAGTGTTGGTCTACGACCTTCCTGATTATTCATTGGCAGGTACGATCACGCTGCCAGTGGACAACGCCAACTCGTTGACCCGCATCCCGTCGGAAGACGCCTTGTTGGTCGTGACCGAACGGGCGTTGTGCAAATTGGAGGGCATGTCCGCGAGTCTCCTTGAAAACGCGGGCTCAGCAGCTGACTATTTCGATCGAGTGGTCTTCGATTCACGCGGGAAACAAATGGCGATCATCCGGTTGAATCGGCTGATTGAAATTCGTTCCTTCCCTGAAGGCGAGACTCTCGCTGTGTTGCGAGGGCATATTCGGCACCCGAGCGATTGTTCGTTCATGGACAACGACATGACGGTTGCGACGACCAGCGAAGAAGGACTCGTTCGGTTCTGGGACATCGCGAGCGAGCGTGAAATGGGATCCCTGTTGACTGGAACACACGATTCAAACTGCCTGCACTATTTTAAGGAGGCTGATATGTTGCTGGCAACGTCTGCTGCAGCACCGATGGAGCTTTGGGTGACCGACCGGAGTCAAGCAAAACTCTCGCCTCTCTTGCAAACGGAGGAAAAATGAACAGATGAAATCCGTCTGAGTCTGTGAACAATGCTGTTGCGATCGAGGCAGTTTCGAACTCTTTTCGGTGATGATCCCTTCGGTCTTAGTTGTCGGTGCGAAGAATCATCGCTTATCAGACACTCCCTGCCCTTCGATCCATTGAGTCCAACACGAAGTGAATTCGCCAAACGACGCCCCGACGGAAGCAGCCAGGAGCGAGGACGATCAAGCCGGTACGCCAACCCAACATTTTGGCAACTACCAAATCATCCGAACGCTCGGTTCGGGAGGAATGGGCGAGGTCTACCTGGCGGAGGACATCACGACGGGGCAGAACGTCGCGTTGAAGTTGTTGCAGCACCAAGTTTCAAAGCAGGTCAGGATGCGGCGGCGGTTTGAACGCGAAGCAAACCTGATTCAAGAACTGCGACACGAACACATCGTCCCGCTGATGGATTCTGGCGTCGAGCGGGGAATGCAGTACCTGGTGATGCGTTACATCGATGGGCCAACGCTCGCCGACCGCATTTTGAAAGCCACCGGCGAGCATGAATCGCAAGAGTTCTCCATGGACTCGACTCATGAATGCGAAACGGCTGACACCGAATGCGATCGTGCTGGAACCGCAACGGCTTCGTTTGAGCTCATCGCCGAATCGATTGCTGACATTGCCGACGCGCTGCAGGTTGCTCACAACGAGCGAGTGATTCACCGAGACATCAAACCATCGAATTTGCTCTTCGACCGCGAGGGGAAGATCTGGTTGACAGATTTTGGATTGGCGCTGATCGAAGATCAAAACACGGCGCTCACGCTCAGTGGCGCTATTCTGGGCACACCGGCCTACATGAGCCCGGAACAAACCTTCGGATCGCAGACCGACATCACCCGTCGATCTGATATCTACAGTTTGGGAGCCACTCTGTACGAGTGGGCAACTTTGCGACGGCCCTTTCAAGGCAGTCGTGATCAGATATTGGCCAACGTTGCCAATGGCAGCCTCGTCACTCCTGGCAGCGTTCGCGGCGACCTGCCACGTCCACTCGAAGCCATCATCTGCAAGGCGATGTCGCGTTCGCCTGACTCGCGATATTCCACTGCTGAGGAATTTGCCGAAGATCTTCGTCGCTTCGCAGCTGGCGAATCCGTTCAGGCGAAAATGCCTGGCTGGTCCGAACGTTCGCTGCGATGGGGCCGGCGCAACCCTTTGGTGACCTTGGCGACATTGATCGGTGCGATCTCTCTGGTCATGACCGTGTTGGGGATGCAGGCCATGCATTCAGAGCAACTCACGCGAGTGAACAAAAAACTCGCCGAGAGCAATGACGAGTTGATCGAGACCAACCTGGAACTGGAATCCCGCGAAGCACAGTTGCGAGAACAACTGTATGTGTCGGACATGTCGTTGGCATTCCAGGCCTACAACGGGCACAACCTGAAGGCCACCAAGGAACTGCTCGATCAACATCGGCCGAAACCTGAGGAAGCCGGATCCAGCCGATTTGCTTTTGAAATTCTTGACTACTTGGTCACGCCTCCGCCGTCAAAACTATTGACCCAGCACCACTCGCCGGCGACCGAGGTCGCAGTTTCGCGAGACGGGCAATTTGCGATTTCGGTCAGCAAAGATGGCGAGGTCCATGTGATCGATTTGCAATCGGAAAAACTCACACATCGCTACCAACTGTCCGGACGTCTCGACGCGATTGCGATCTGTCCGGACAACAAACATTTTCTGACTGGTCTGAACGGCGACGTGGGCTTCAACTCGATCACGCTTCGTGAGATCGCGACAGGAACCGAGACGCTTGGATTGCTCGGGCACTGGCACAACATCGAATCCGCCGCGTTCTCTTCCGACGGAACACTTTTCGCGACGGCGGGGCGATATCGCGATGTTCAGGTTCATCGTCTGGATGGAACGGCGGTCAAAACGGTACATGGCGGATCGCGAAACGAATCGCTGCAGTTTGCGGGGGACGGTCATACACTCGCCTACGTGAAAGAGGTTGGCAAACAACGTTTGCTGCATGCCATCGACCTCGATACCGATCAGGAAACTCGCATCCCGATTGAAGGTGAAACACTTCAGTTTTCCATCGTGCAGCCAGCCGGTGATCCGTATCGCACGGTGGCCTTTGGCAACAAATATATCAAGGTCGCGGATTCCACCAACGAAAGCCATTTCGCTCAAGCTTTTGCCTTGAATGCTCCGGTTCGTTGTGTCGCCATTTCCGCTGATGGCGAAGACATGTTTGCAGGAACCGATGATGGGCTGGTCTACGCTTGGACGCTGATCAACCGAACGGAGTCGGGCGATTTTCAGCCGCCGATGATCTTCCAAGCAGCGGAAGGTCAAATCAGCAGCATTCAGGTGATCCCCGCAAATGACAATTCAGCACGGATCGTAACAACCGGCGAAGACGGCCAGGTTCGGCTATGGGACTTGACTGACAAATTGCCGGTTCGTCCAAACCCTGTGGGACGCACGTTTGTGACCGCTCACATCATCAATTCGTATTCGCACCATGAGCGACCATTCGATGTCTTTTTGAGGTTGGACGACAACAGTGTTTGGCACTACGACCCCAGACGGGATTTGAATCGAATGTTGCCGATCAAGTGCGATTTAGAGGAATGGGGATTTCAGTTTGGCTGCGATTCGCGTGCGTCAAAGATCGCCATCGCGAACAGTGACGAAGTCGAAGTCCGCGACGTGGCGTCGTCTGAGTTGCTTGCTCGAATCATTCCGCCGTACGAAACAGAATCGATCAGCGACGTGAAGTTCGTCGAGGGGAAACTGTGTGTGCTGTTGAGCAAACAGTTGTTGGTTTACGACGCGGTGGACTATTCACTCGTTGAAACCCATGATCTTCCGAGCGACAACAACAGTCTGCTGCTGAATGTTCCGGGCAGCGATGCCCTGATGATCAAAGCGTCCAACATGCTTTGCACCTACGAGAATTCGATCGTCTCCGTTTTCGAAGCATCGTCCACGGCGGCGGTGCGATACGTGCGAGTCGATTTTGATGCCACCGCCAGCCGGATTGCGGTGGTATTCGACAATCGATTGGTGGAGGTTCGCAGCTATCCGCAGAACGAGACGATTGCGGTGTTGCGAGGGTATTCCAAACCGATCGCTGACACCATTTTTCTAGATCGTGGACGAACGCTGGCCACAACCGGTGAAGAGGGATTGATACGGTTCTGGGATTTGTCGAGCGAACGCGAAATGGGAATGCTTCCGACTGGGAGGCACCTAGAAAACGATCTGCACCTTCTTGGTGACACCGATCTATTGATGGTCACCTCGAGACAATCACCCGCGGAACTGTTACTTACCAAACAGTCTCGGGCTAGGCTGGCCGAACAACGTCGGGCCATAGGATTGGATTGATCCAACGGGAGCGACTGATGTGATGAATCAGTGTTCGTCCAGCGTGAAGACGCTGTGGTAGGCACCCGCGTCCTCGAAGTAGCGGAACAGTTCCGAATAGAAGTCGTGGCGGCAGAGCGTCGCACTGTCACCGACCACAATCAGTTTCCGTTTGGCTCGCGTGAGTGCCACGTTGCTACGGCGTTGATCGGACAGGAATCCAATCTCGCCATCGGGGTTGCTGCGAGTCATCGTGATCAGGACCACTTCCTTTTCGCGTCCTTGGAATCCGTCGACGGTGTCGATCTCGATTCCATCCAGATCCAGTCGCATTCGCAAGTTGCGAGCCTGGGCGGCGTACGGCGCGATCACCGCGATTTGGTCGCCGGTGACTCCCGCGTCAGCAAGCTGTTTGACCATTTGTAGGATCACCTTGGCTTCGCCGTGGTTCAGTTTGCTTTGCCCGTCCGGTTCCAATTCTTCTTCGTAGCCGGCACCGGCGGTGTCGATCAGCAACAATGGTTCGCGGGTGAAGTCGCTTTCTTCGACGTCCGGCAGGTCGCACAGCAAATGCCGTTTGACGGAGGCATCCGCGATCAAGGTGCTGTCGTAAAAGTGATCGCTGCTGAATCGCATGATGGATTCGTTCATGCGGTACTGCACGGTCAGGCGGCGATAGATTTGCTCACCGTACCGATGCACCAAACGCTGCATCAACGAATCACGCATGCCGATTCGCGCGGCGTCGTCAGACAACACAGTGGGTGGCAATTGGCAGTGATCACCGGCCAGAATCAACCGATCGGCCCGCAGAATCGCTTGCCACATTCCCGGTTCGGTGCACTGGCAGGATTCATCGACGACGACCAAGTCGAAGGACTGATCGCTGAGCAATTCTTCATCGATGGTGGTTGTGGTGCAGATCACATCGGCGCGGTCGATCACGGCACGAACGATGCTGCGTTCTTGAGAGCGAATCATCCCACGAAGTCGTCCTGCTTCATTGAACAGCTCGGCTCGCTGCTTGCGTTCTCGGCCGCCACTGTCGCGGATCGGGCGGTTGGCTTCTCGCAGAATTTGATCGAGTTCTCGGCGCAGGTCTTTGATCACCGTGCTGGTCGGATCCGATTCAACCAGTGCATCCAGTGTGTGCTCTTGCAGTGATTCGAAGACGCGAGCCGGGTGACCGACGCGAACCACGTTGGGCATCAATCGAACCAAGCGTTCCAGCAGGTTGTCGACGGCGGTGTTGCTGGCCGCACAGGCCAGGACACGTTCGCCACGTTCGACCGACTGGGCGATGATTTCGGCGATCGTGGTGGTTTTGCCGGTGCCGGGCGGACCATGGATGATCGCCACGTCATCGGCCATCATCGCAAATGCGACGGCGTCGCGTTGGGGGGGATTGAGCTCGGTTCGAAAGTCAATGTCGTTCAGTTCAAACTGAAAGCTCTCGGGATCGATGTCATGCGTGTCGATTGGGTTGCCATCAACACGCGGTGTTTTGATGCCCAGCAACACGTCGCGAAGTTTTCCCGAGCGGCCGCGAATTTCTTGAGCTCGGGCCATCGCGGCGAGCTGCCGTAGACGTGTGGTCTCGTCCGGCGACATGTCCAAGCGGAAGCGGTCGGAAACGACGGCAGGGCGTTGAACCGATTTCCCATGCTTGCCAACGCCCTTCTTTTTTTTCAGATCGTCTTGATCTCGAATTGGAAACGTGTCGGTCGCGATTTGGATCGAGTGGTTTTTTCGACGGCTAACGACACCCGCGATGCCTTGATCGGAGGGATCGTCGTCCATCGACAGAACGACAGGGGATCCGACCTTCAACCGGTTCATGGGCAGGTCCTTCCCGCCTGGTTTGGCCAGGTCGAGCAGGTAGCGTCCTGCCAATCCGGTGTGGTAGTCGACCATGTCGAGACCCACGATGGCTTGGCCGGTGCTTTCGGCGTCACGCTGAGACCGAATCTGACGCAGTTTGGCGAGGCGGGCTCGTTCGGCCTCGGCTTCCAAATCCAACCAAATGGCGAGTTGTTCGAAGTAGTCTTCTGGATCGAGCGGGCGATCGGTCGGCAATCCCTCGGGATACGGGACGTTTAGATTTGCCAGACCAACCTTGGACGAGTCGGAGCCATTGTTCTTGCCACCGGAGAGGATTCCATCGCCGAACGAACCGGCATCGGAGTTTTTGAACGCGGTTTTGCCTTCTCGTTGGGACTTGGCTTTGGAGCGGGCTTTCCGTGAACGTGATGACATGCGAAGAACAATCGTGAGAACGAACCCGCGGCCAGATACCGCGGGAATGGAACACGCCTTCGGAGAAACTGTCCGTGACGCTCGCACTCATCATCGCCGCTGAAACGTTTTTTGCCAGTGTCTTGACCGCGGTTTTCTACTGGATCGACAAACGAGCCGCTCGCGCCGGGACCCAGCGAATCCCTGAAAAGACCTTGTTGCTGGCCAGCGTCTTGGGCGGATGGCCAGGCGGTTGCCTCGCCGGACAGAAACTCAGGCACAAGACAGCCAAGGTCTCGTATCGAATCCAATTCGTGGTGGCCGCGGTCATTCACGTTCTCGCAGTCGTCGCGATTTTGTGGGCGGGGTTGCGCTGAAATTTGAAAGTTGCGGACCGCTCGGCACATCGATTTATCAGGCGGTGAGCAGCATCTGCCAAATTTGATCCGCTGCATTGGGGGGGGCTTGGCTGTTGGCCCAACCAATTGGTTTCGGACTTCAGTTTTAGAGCGATGACCTTGGCTTTGAGGAAGCCGCTCAGCAGAATGACCTCGCGGGGCAGGTTGTTCCACCGAGACAGGCCGCTGCGACGGAGTCCATCACTCCGTCGATTGGGCCGCTTCGTCTTCGGCAACCTTTCGTTGGCCGTACCGCAGTTCGCTGACCTTCATCAGCAACCCCAATTGGTGCCGCAGTGCGGGGCGAACACGATCGGTGACCATCACTCGCTTGGATCCATCGGCCGGGCCAATGGTTCCGCTGGCCAATTCGAGATCGATCGATGCGGGGGGGACTCGTTTGTAGTGGGGGTCTGAAAATTCCAGTCGAACGACGATTGGCTGGCCGGCGTCTTCATCGGCTACGGCCGCGGACGCTTCCACCGCTTGGTCCGGTTCGATGTCAGCGGCGGAATCGGTCACCAAGGATTCGACGGACAACGGTTTCACTGTCGCCCATTGGTAATGGGTTTGTTCCAACAACGCTTTGCGAAGGTGCCCAAGTCCCGGGAACGCGGTCAGTTCGACTTGCTTGAAATGGGCGCCCGGTCCCGGGATCAGCTCGACGTGGTCGCCCAACTGAATCGCGGTGATCACCTCAGGCCCCCAGAATTCGGTTGTTTTGACCAGCTTGGTTCGTCGAGCAGCGATGCTGAGAACGGCAACGATCGCACCCACCACAACGATGGCCACCAAGGCCACGATTTGGCCACGAGTGACGACGACGCGCGGGTCGTTGTATTTGTCCGCATGAGGATCCGCGGCGGGCGACTCGTTTTCGTTCATCAAAGAAAAACAATTCGTGAGAGACACAAAGCAGCAGAACCAGTCCACGATTGGGAGGCCCGCGGAGGCATGCCGTGAAAACGGCTCACCGGCTACACTATCCTAACCGTGCAACCAACTTTGCCCCAACCCATCGACCTCATGACCGCACCGATTGAAGCAATCGAAGTCTCGCTTGGCGAACGCAGTTACCCGATTTGGATCACCACGGGGCTGACCGACTCGGCCGAGCCATCTCATTTTGCCAAGCACTTCCAAACCGCCGTGGGCGACTGCACGCACGTGGTTCTGATTCACGATGCTGCCGTGGCGAACACGATTGCCAGATCGATTGAGCAACAGCTCGCGCAGGCTGACATTCGCATCACCAGCATCACAATCGCGTCGGGCGAAACCAGCAAATCGGTTTCGCAGCTGGAGTCGATTTGGAACACGATGTTGGAATCAGGGACAGATCGTCGCAGCGTTGTCGTTGCGGTGGGTGGCGGGGTCGTGGGCGATTTGGCCGGGTTTGCTGCTGCCTCGTTCACTCGTGGATTGAGGTTCGTGCAAGTTCCCACGACACTGCTTTCGATGGTCGACAGCAGCGTCGGCGGCAAGACCGGGATCAACCTGCCCGGCGGCAAGAACATGGTCGGCAGTTTTTGGCAGCCGCAAATGGTTTGGATCGACACGCAGTCGCTTTCAACCTTGCCCGATCGGGATTTCATCAGTGGGATGGCGGAAGTCATCAAGTATGGCGTGATCGAAGACGCGGATTTCTTCACCTGGTTGCAAACCAATGCCTCGCGAATGATCGAGAAGGATCCCGAGACGCTGCGCTATGCGATTGGGAAAAGCTGCGAATCAAAAGCTCGCGTGGTCGCCGAAGACGAGCGTGAAACATCCGGCCGGCGAGCGATCTTGAATTATGGGCACACGTTTGCACATGCGATCGAAGCCACCGCAGGCTATGGAGTGTGTCTGCACGGCGAAGCGGTATCGATCGGGATGCAAATGGCCGCTCATTTGGCCATCGCCATGGAACTCTGCGACCCATCTTTGCTAGAAGAACAAACGGCGGTGTTGTCCGCTGCGAAATTGCCACTGGTATGGAAAGACGCGGATCCGGAACGGATGCTGCCTGTCATGTCGCATGACAAGAAAGTGTCACACGGAAAGCTGCGTTTCGTTTTGCCTGACCGGATCGGGCATGTCGCGATGGTCGGCGATGTTCCCACGGACAAAGTCATCGCGGCGATCCATTCGGCTCATCTCTGACTCACGGACGCTGTCACTTCGATGCCCATTCTGCCTTTTGAACCCGATTGCTACCCGGAAAATCTGATTGACCAAGAGGAGTCACTCGATTCACCTTGGTGGTTGCTGTACACGAAGTCACGCCAAGAAAAGGCGGTGATTCGCAAGCTTCGTGAGGTGGGTGTGCCGCACTACGCGCCGATGATCAAGCAGCGTTTTCGTTCGCCAGCCGGGCGATTGCGTGAATCCTTTGTGCCGTTGTTCGCAACGTATGTCTTTCTGCGAGGAGATGACCAGGCTCGCTATGAGGCGATCTGCACCGGGTCCGTGTTGAAAGCGTCTGAAATCCTCGAGGTGCCGGATCTTTTGGACGACCTTCGGCAAATCCAAAACTTGATTGAGATGGGCGTGCCCCTGACGATTGAGAGCCGACTTGAACCCGGCCAAAAAATTCGCGTGAAAAACGGCACCTTTGCGGGCTACGAGGGAACTGTCATTCGCCGCGAGAACGAATCTCGTTTGCTGGTCTACGTTCGGTTCATGCAACAAGGCGTGAGCGTGAAACTCGAAGACTGCCAGGTTGAGAAGATCGTTTGAAGCGTCAGTCGTTCGGTGGAAATCGGACCTGAGGACTCAAAAAAAGCCGCCCAAGAGAAAACTCTCGGGCGGCTTTGAGATTCCGTTGGCGTGCCCTGCGTCAGGCTGCCAAAGAGTGGCTTAAACTCACGCGAATGGTGAGTACTTGCCTGGCGTTGGGACGGGGTACTTGCCGTCTTCGCCGGGAACGGTTGGAGGAGTCGACTCGAGGGTGTACTCGTCGATTCCTGGGCAGAGGTCCTTGCCCTTTTCCATCAAGTCGTCCCATTTGACGATCTTGCCGGAGTAGCAAGCTTCGCGACCGAGGATGGCGCAGAACGTCGATTTCGCTCCGTACTCGCCTTCGTTGTAGATCTCGCCACGCATCAGAGCTTCGATCAAATCGTGTTGCTCTTGTTGGTGACCGTTCAGGCGTTTGCCTTCGAAGGACCATTTGTTCTCGCCCATGATTTCGCCCGATGGGTTGGCGGAACCCTTGGAACCGATGGCGAACTCGCCCACGTGGTTCCAACCGCCGGCCAAGTGGCGGCCTTGGCTGTGCATCTTGGATCCGTCAGCGAAGGTGTATTCGCAGAACGTGTGGTCAAAGATTTGCGACTTGGTCGCATCGCCACCCATGCGTTGCTCACGACCGCCCATGCCGTTGCACTCGACGGGGTACTCGCCTTTGACCCAGCAGCCGACGTCCAAGTTGTGGATGTGTTGCTCACAGATTTGGTCGCCGCCGATCCAGTTGAAGTGGTACCAGTTGTTGCATTGGAATTCCATTTCGCTTTGGTCTTCGCCCTTGTTGCGATACCAGATGCCGCCACCGTTCCAGTAAACCTGTTGCGAGAGCACGTCGCCGATCGCACCATCGTGAATGCGTTCGATGCACTGCATGTAATGAGGTTCGTGACGACGTTGCAGACCAACGCCAACCATCAGGTTTTTCTTCTTCGACTCTTCGACCGCTTTCAAAACACGTTTGACGCCAGCAGCATCGGTGGCAACGGGTTTCTCCATGAAGATGTGCCGTCCCTTGTTCACCGCATACTCAAACTGTTGCGGCTTGAATCCGGGAGGCGTTGCGATGACGACCAAGTCACAATCAACGTCGATGGCTGCTTTGTAGCCGTCCAATCCCGTGAAGACGTTCTCGGGTGGAACGGCAACTTTGTCACCGAACTTGCGAGTCAGACCGTTGATCGTTCCTTCTGCTTTGTTGCCGAACGCATCGGCCACGGCGACCAACTTCACGTTGCCTTTGGTGGACATGATGTTGGCAGCGGCTCCGGTGCCACGACCACCGCAACCGATCACGACGAAGCGGATGACATCGTCACCAGCGGCATGAGCGTTGGGAATGGAGACGCCTGCGAGCGTGGTGCCGGCCAGCGTGGTCCCTGCGATCAGACCTGAATCCTTGAGGAACGAACGACGACTCGCATCGATGGTGCGACTGGCTTCTTTGGAAACGGTGGGCTTCGGCTGTGGCATCAGAGACTTCCTGTAGCAATACGTGTTGAGCGGTTCCCGATGGGGTCAGGACATCCGCGAGAGGTTGGGAACGAGGTGGGATCCAAGACCGCTGGCCACCCACACCAGCTTCATTTCAAGGACTCGAACCGGGAGTCAAAAGCTGAGGTTCAGGCAAACTGCGTCGAGGTATGGAGCCAATTATACCCGAGATCAAACACCGGGGTTCATCCGACGGCTGATTTTGATCCGCAAGTCAATGGTTTTGTGAACTAAAATGAAGACAAGTGGATCTTTCCTTCCAACGAGAACAGAGCAGTGACATGCGGCGATTTTTAGTTGCTTCGGCCTTAATATTCGGCGTCTTTGCGCCGACAGCGGACGCTCAGCCTGTCGTTGCCCGCTACCGTGGGGGGCCGGGCGCAGGCTTTGGATTCTATGGACCTGCTTACCGAGCTCCTGGCTACCTTGTGCCGCCCCCGTTTTTAACTGGTCCCGTGGCCGTTGTTCCGGTCGGGCCACCACCCGTGAGGCCGGGTTCCTATCGTGATCCGCTCTATCGCTATCGCGGAGCTGCCCCAATCGGCCCGGCCATCCCGGTGCTTCCGTTCCCCCCGTCGCCCGCGATCGTTGTGGCTCCACCCGTCTATCGGTCACCCTCGGTCGGGCGTGTTGAAATCAACACCCCTGGATTTCGACTCAGCATACCGGGACCTCAGCCCTACGTATCTGAACTGGACTACGCACCTGAACGGGACTACGCACCTGAATTGGCTTCCCCGTCCGGATTGGCTTACTCATCGGATCCTGTCGTGGCGGCTTACCCGCCACCGCCCGGACCCGCGTTTGATGTCGCGACTCAGTTGGGCGACGGAGTCGAACGTCTTGCCGCTGCGTTGAACACAATCGAAGACGGCGACATTTGGTGGGACTACTTGCAAGTCGATGGGCTGCGGCAAGTCACCGACAATGCCCAAGTTACCACCGACGGTTCGATGACCGGTGAAGCAGCGGCAACGATTGAATCCGCCGCTCGAGCGTACCGAGGCGTCACAACGAGTGGCCAACTGGGGCGCATCGCGAGGCTGGATGGTTTCGCCGAAACACGGGATGCTCTCGTTGTCCTTTCACAATCGCAATCGATCTTGCCTGAGTCGGACGTCCCAGCGGTCACGCCCGCCTCACAACCGCAGGAAACGATGTCCAACGAACCAACGTTGGCACCTTCGCCCGTAGAAGCAAGCGGCCCTGACGAGCAACGACCAAACGCCGACGTTGAACCAAGCGGCGATGGATCCATCGAAGAGTTGCCAGCACCGCCGAAGATCAAGATTTAAGGCACCAGCCACCGGTTGTCGCCATCGGACGTCAGTCCGAGGACAACTGGATTCACGAAGTAGAAATAGCCACGAAGTGGCGGCATGTTGTCGCCATCGGACGTCAGTCCGAGGACAACTGGATTCATGAGGTAGAAATAGCCACGAAGTGGCGACAGGTTGTAGCCATCGGCGTTAGCCGATGGAAACGGAGTCCGACGCAAGCATCAAGTCCTGTAGGGACGACAGGTCGCTTACTTCTGCGTGGCCAATTTGCGGAAGTAGGCTTCGATTGCCTCGCGATAATGCGTTGGCAGATCGCGGCTGATTTGCTGCAGTGATTCCTGGCGTTCGGCCGGCGGCAGATTTCCCCAGCCGTTCTGGTCGTCAATTTTTTTGCGATCCGCGTCGCCTTGGCCGCTCGCACCGGCGATGCGACTGTCGTCCATCGGGGACGCTTGCCCGTCGCTTTGGCCACCGTTTCCGCTGGCGTTTTGTTGTTGTTGTTGCTGCTGTTGTTGCTTCTGCTGCTCTTCTTCGATCTTGTCGATCAGCTTGGTCAATTTATCGATGACCTCTTGCTCACGTTCTTGCGTGGCTTCATCCGCTCGACCTAAATCCAGGCGACGTGTCACATCGCTCATCAAACGCGAAATTTCGTCGAGGGAATCCTTCTTGAGCGGTTTGATATCTGCGACCATCATCTCGGCGGTGCGTGCGTAGCGAGCAGGAATCTGTTCTTTGCGTTGCAGCAGTCGTCGCAAGTCCGACAGAGCGTCTTTGATTTTCAACTGGGCGTGGTAGCACGCACCGCGATAGAACAGCAGCGTCGCGGGATCCGGGCAGACCATCGGATCGACTTCGGCAAAGATTGGCAGGGCTTCGTCGTAGTAACGAGCCCGCACCAATTCGCGGCCGATCCAAGTCCGCAGGGCGGCTCGCAATTCGTTGGGCATCGATTCCACCAGTGCGTAATCGGGGCCACTGGGATCCATCGCTCGAGCGGTGGTCAACAAATCGCCATTCAAACGACTCATCAAGTCGGACAGCACATCGAATTGTTCGGACGCCGCATCAACCCAAGCGTTGAGAGGCTCAATGTCGTCGCGTTGAACTCCCACCAAGAAATTCTCAGCGGCTTGATCCAACAGGTCCGGTGCCACACCGAGAGCATCCAGGGCAGCGCGAAGCTGCTGTGCCATCTCGTCTGAATCTCGCAGTGGCCAATCGGCACCACTCTTCAGGCCGTTGTTGGGGGACGAATTGGATTCGAGTGGTTCGGCTTCTGATTCGGGGATGATCTGAACGGGAGCAGAACGAATGAAATCGGGCGAAGCGTTCGCTGAGAACGAAGATTGGATTGCGGTGGAGACGATCGCGAGTTCCGCTGGGGGACCGATTTCGGCCATCGCTGGCGACGCCGAAAAGGAAGCGGGCACCAGGGTCCAGATCGCAGCAGCGAAACGAATTCTCATCAGCAATGGTCCAATCAAGGTCTCGGGACGTGGTTCCCTACTTGTTCCGCTCGGTCACCAAATCGCGTGTGATCTGATACAGCCGATCTTGTCTTTGCGACAAATCGCGGAGCAATGGCAAGACATCTTCAGCAGAAGTTGCTTTGTCATCCGACAAACTAGCATAGCGGTCCGTGGACCCCTGGATGCGAGTTTGCATGGTTCGAATCAATTTTAGCTCCGCCAACTTCTGGACAAGGGGTTCTTCGCCAGAACCCGAAGGTTGCCCCCCGCCATCGCCCTGTTGTTCCTGTTGTTTCTTTTTTTCCAGGTCACGTTGGGCTTGAGCTAAGGCCGCAATCATTTCCTCCAACGCCGCCAAAATGTCGGTTTGAAGACCTTGGGTGACCAAGTCAATCTTGCTCTGCCCCAAACGAGTGGAAACCCGCACGGTGTCTTCCCGCAGTTGGGAGACGACTTCCGGGAACGCGACACTTGAGCCTTCTTCTCGCAGCAGCAGCATCGCGCGGTCGGCTTCGAGGGTGATCTTTTGCTCTTCGAATGCCAGGTCACCGGCCTTCAGGTCGGTGGCGCGGTTGCGTTGCACTTCGGGGGTCTTTGCCAGTTGAAGGGTTTGATCCAGCACGGCGGATTGCATCGCTGCCATCTTTCGCAAGCGAGCTTCTAGCTTGGCCAGTTCGCGTTCCATTTCTTCTTCGCGAAGTTGACGGAGGATCTTTTCGAGTCGATCGATCGCGCGACGCAGTTCCTCCTCGGCTTGTCGCTGTTGCTTGGTCGCTTCTTCACGGTCGTCCTGAGCCAGTTTGTCTTGAGCCTCTTTCATCCGCTCAATCGCACGCTGGAGTTGTTCCTCGGCTTGTTCCTGAGGTGACTGAGGTTTGGGCGGCTGTGGTTGCGACGAAGACTGCTGCTGGCCAGATTGTTGTTCGCCGGATTGTTGTTCTTCCGATGGCTTTTGAGCTTCCTGCGATTGCTGTTCGCCAGACGGTGACTGCTCACCCTCCGATTCTTTGTTGGCAGACTCCGCTGGGGAGGGTTCGCCCTCGGTGGATTCCTTTTCGCTTTCGGGTGATTCCCCTTTCTCCGACGCATCCTTGGGTTCACCACCGTTTTCCGGTGGCTTCTCGGAACCATCGTTTTGCGGGCTGTTTTGACTCGGCTGATCGCGACTGCTTTCTTTCCCCGGTTCTTGCTTGCCCGATTCTGGCTCACCCGGTGGCTGCTCACCCGGTTTTTGCTCACCCTGTTTCGGGTCGCTCTTGTTGTCCGACTCGCTATCGGCCCCCTTCTCTTGGTCGGCTTGTGAATCACTCTCGGAAGCCTCTGCTTCCGACTCGGGCAATTCGTCCTCGAGTTCTTTGCGGAGTTGCTCGGCGCGTTCCGCGATCGCCTTCTGTTCTTTTTCAACTTCGCTCATCTCGACACCGTTTTCGGTTCGAGCCCGAACGCTGCGCTCATTGCGTTCGGTCAGGCGAAGCTGTTTGATCAAATCGGAAATGCGTTTCTTCTCGTCACGAATTCGCGAACTGCGATCTTCGCTCATCAGCAGTTTCAAGATCGACTGCAGTTCATCGGTGGCGGATTTCTGGTCCGTCATCGCTTTGGACAGCTGGCCGTCGCCAATCATCTTGCCTGCACCGCGAAGTTTCTCCAGGACGAAACGTTCGCGGGACTGTTTGGCCACGCGGCGGAGCAACGCGGAGCGTTCCGGGTTTTCGCTGGCTTCCATGTCCGCCAATCGGAGCAACAGTTCTTCCAGACGCTCGTAGCGGGTCGCGACGCTGGATTGACGCGATGCCAGCGTGGTGACTTCGTCGCCCGTGGATGATTGAGCCAAGGCCCGGGACGCCGGAATCGACATCACCACGATGGTCGATGCCAGCACCAGCAAACAAGCGGACTGACAAACGGTCCGAATCTGAACACGTCCGAGCGTCGAAACGGTGGGGGGAGTGCGGTCAGCTTGGTTCATGCAATCGTTGTTCATAGGATTGGATTGTCCATCCGCGGGGATCGTCGCTGGGCAAGGTTCAGGAAAGGGTGTCAGACACAGATTTCCCGACGGCTGCGTTCTTACTTGAACAGATCCTGGACCTGCTGGTTTCGAGTTTCTTCGGTTTGCTCGATCAATTCTTCCTGATCGCTGATCAAGCCTCGGACCAAATCCAGAATTTCGTTGAAACTTTCTAGGTCCAGCATCTTTTCCAAGACGGCGTTGAGTGACAAAAGCACTTCGTCCGTCGTCGCAATTGCCGCTGTCGCTGCGTCCGTCATTTCCGCAGCAGGCGATTCCGAAGCGTCTTCCGCCATCAAAACCTGTTCCATGGATGTGATTTGACGCTGCAAACGCGGCAAGGGTTCCGTCACCACTTCGGACAAGGGATTGCGAACGCCATCTTCCAAGCGTTCGCGTCGGTCCACCGAATCCACTCGATTCTGCACCATCTCGAGCAGCAAGTCTTCTAAACCGACGACAATCCCGGCCAACTCTTCCGTCGACTTGGTGGCCTGCAGTTCGGCTTGGCGGATTCGCAATTGAACGCGTTGGCGTGCTCGGACGTTCTCTTCGCCATCCGTTTCTTCCCCGGCATCTTCCGCAGCACTGGGACTGTCGGAGGCGTCTCCCTCCTCCGAATCAATTGCCTCGTCTTCGGAATCAGAACTGGTTTCCGGTTCCGCCGACTGCAGCACATCGATCGCGTCGTTTTGAACGGCGACCAAGCTTTGACGGAGGCGTTGGGTCTCGTCGATCGCTTGTTCCAAGCGTGAGCGGAATTCCAGTTCGCGACGTTCCAAGGTTGCCAGCAAGGTTTCCGGGGTCACGACTTCCAGACGCACCACTTCGCCACGGACCACATGAGGTTCGCCAAGATCAAATCCGTCCTTGGCGGTTGTGAAAATCTGAACGCTTGCTCCAGGAGCCAACCCATTCACGGTGCCGTCATCCGACAAGTCTCGCAAGTCAAAGGTCCAGTCAGCGTTGCCGTCGCGATCCATTTCGGGAGCGACGGTGTGTTGTTGCCAATCGGATTCGAGCGAGTTGGCATCGTCGCCTTCGGCGGTGTTGTTGGGCGTGGCAGCGTTGGCTTCTGCATCATCGGAGCCACGAACGGCCATGGTCAGGCTGAGCGATTCGATCCCATAGTCATCTTTCGCGTTCGCTTGGATCGGCAGCAACGCAATCGGAGTGATGGACGAGCCGATGCCTTTCATCGCCATGGTGGTTTCAGGAACTTGATCACGGACCACACCAATGAAGTAACGATACGAAGCTTGCGCAGAGATTCCCGTTTCGTCTTGTGGCACCAATCGCACTGACGTTGGTTCTCGCAGATCCGTCACGGACCATTCAAACGACAGGCGGTCCTCGGAGATTTTGACGACCGGTTCGCTGGCATCCTTGGGGGACGCTGCACTCGCGTCCTCGGATGATGTCGCGACATCCACGGCGCCCAGCGGTTTGCTGCTGGTTCCGCGAAGCGTCAGTGAGCTGCCTTCGCGAATTCGGAATCCTGCTTGGTACTTCAGGACTTGGTCTGCGGAACCGGCGGCGGCCTCTTCGTCATCGAAGATTCGCAAGTAGTCGGGGTAACGAATCGCCAGTTCCATGTCGGCAATTGCGGGCGGGTCGACGGCTTCGATTCGGTAATCCAGCAAGCGGTCATCCAATCCGCGAATGGTCATCGTCACCGATTCGGAAAGAGTCGCCAGCGGCGGCCCGTCCAACACGAAGGATTGATATCCGTCTTGGATTCGGCCGACCCGGCGGAGGTTGCTTTGGCCTCGGTTTCCCGCGTCATCGACGTACGACACGGTGCAGACTTCGGGGACGACGTGTCCCAGTTCTTCCGTTGCCGCACGGATTCGCAGGGTGGTGCTGCTGCCGCGAGCCAATCGCAGGACTTTGTCTTCAAACGCCAGCAACTCGGTGCCGACCTCTTCGGTTTCGTCCGCGGTGATGATCGGTGATTCGACCCCGATCATTTCGAGTGCGGCCTTGCGAGGCCAAGGTGAGTCGGACAGCAACGACAATCGCCCGACCGCTCGGGCAAAGGTTTGCGGGCTGGCGATTGCCATCACCAACGCAGCCAGCAACAACGGGACGACCAGCATCAATTTGCGGCGGATCGGTTCCCATCGAAACACGCGTCCAAAGTCGACTTGGTCCACCGCCGCGGTGGCTTCTTGGTGAACGTGTCGCAACAACACGGGGCTGTGCGAATCGTGCGAGCGGTTTTCTTGTGTGAGCTGAACGGCGGTGACCAGCCGTCCACCCAGGCTTGGGTGATGTCGTTCGATCAACAGTGCCAACGAGTCATCGGGCAGATCACGGTTGAGCCTGCCCCACAACCACTTGGCCAAGATCAGAACCACGAGCGCGGCGACGACAACCAGCACGACCGCGCGAGCCGAACGGGGCATTTCACTGCCGCCGATTCGAACCGGCAAATAGTCCACCGCGAGCGCCACCCAAAACACAACCAGCACCAAGGCGGCGATCGCGAGCAACGAATCCCAAACGATGTAGCGTCGCACCCGGTCGCGCAATCGTGATAACAAATCACGAAGCTCCGGATCCAACGATTCAGTACGACCCATCCGATTCCCAATTCAATTCGTGCGTGTGTCCGTGGGCTCCATCCTACCAACGATCCACGGGCCAGCCTATCGCAGCGTTTCGCGGTGGGCGGCGAATCACGACGCGGGGCTCGTGGCATGGGGCGAATCAAAATCTGGACTGCCCGCTGGATCCACGCCAACGGGGACTTCTGAGTCGCCGTGTTAGGACTGGTGCTGCCGGTTGGCCCCCCGGTTGCCATCCGTCCGATCGCTATAAAATACCGTTCGAACGGCTCGGTTTTGATCGACCAGGGCTCGTTCCCAATCCGTTCGCATGGTCGGGCCGCCGGCCACTGAAACCTCGCCGGCGAATTCGCGAATCATCCATCCGCGGTGCGCCGCTGGTGAATCGGCTGGTGCGTTCCGCCGCCGCAGCTCAATGTCGACGTCGGTGACCAGTTCCCGCTCTTGATGATTGGCGATGAAGCGGGCGAAGTACCCGTCCTCGGACAGCTCGTGATACCGCAGGTCAATTTTCTTGCGAGTGATCCAGGCGGCTGGCTCACCGGAGGCATCACCGACCGCTTGATCGAGCATCCAGCGTTTGCCCAACCAGTCGATTCGGCCCAGGCCCTGAGCGGTTTGCTTGCTGTCTTTGCGGAATTGACGAACCAAGCGAATTGATTCCGCCCAGTGCTGGAGGGCACGCTGGGCTTCGTCCCACTCCGATTCGCGACCGGAACGTTGGCTTTGTTCCCGGACGAACTGTTCGGCGGCGCGGTAGTACTTCGTTTGAATCTCGAGCGACGTCAATTCACCGTGGCTGGTCGGGACCCGCCGGAGCAGATTCCAGTCGCGATTGAAAACACGCAGCGCTTGGATCGGACTTCGAAGTCGGGGCAAGTCTTTGGTTCGTTTGGCTTCGATCATGTCCAGGATCAACGCCACGCTGCCGATCTTGGCCCACTGAGCCAGGTCGCTGAGGTTGGAATCTGACAATCCAATCTGCAATCGCTGACGACGCTTGAAAAGCTGACGAGTTTCCCCGATCGAACGCCACGAACGACCGCACAACTTGCTCAACCAGTGACCGTAAACGTAAATCGGACGCTCGCCATTGAAGCCGCCCATGTCTGCCACGCGGTCCACCCCCAGCGCTTTGCCTGACAAAAAAAAGCAACCGTCGTGATCCAGGTGGCCGGTTCCCATGATCGCAACTCGCGAAACCAGCAATCCCGTCAGGTGACGGCGTTGGGATCGGAAGGCAAAGTGAGACCCAACCACACGCAGTGCGATCACCAACGGAAGGTGCAACGCACGCAAGGAAGCAATCGATAGCCACTGAACGAATTTCGGCAGCGCGACAAAACTTTCTTCTGATTCATTCGTGTCGGACGGTTCTTCCCAGTCGGGGCGGTCCTGCTGTTCTGCTGGGTTCGGTCGCCCCCTGGAGCGATCAGAGTTGTGTCGATCACCGCGAGGACGGATCCTTGACCAGGCGTGCTGGCTCGATTGTTGAATCAGCGATGCAGCGACGATCATCATCACGACCGGGAATGACATCAGGACGCAAGCGATCTGTGTCGCCCAGACAAGGCAAATAGCGATCCGATACATCAGCAAGCCGGCGCCTGTCGCCACATCGGTTTCGTAGTTCTCTTGGCACCCGTACAGGTGACCGGCCGCGTCGCAGCTGTTCTTCAGGATGCGAAGTCGTCCCACGTTTTGATTTGCCGACCAGCGAGCCTCGCCGGATGCGTCTCGCATGATTTCATCGATCGCGCGCTGGCACGCGACCAGGTCACTGGGGCGGTAAACTTCCGGCGTGGCCATCTCGACCAGCCCACCTGGGCCGTCGCGGAGAGCGAGGTGGGTTTCGAGGTTGAGTGCCGAACCATTGGCCAAGAACCGACGATCCCCGCCGTCCAGTCCTTCCACCGCAGGCATCTGGCGGCAAATCGCATCTCGCAAGGCGGCGTAAACTTCACGAGCGGAGACATCCGACTGCAACGCCCCGTCTCGCGGATCGACGAAGGTCGCGTACTCGGTCTCCATTCCCATCAGCCGTCGGCACAGACGTTGGCGGATGGCCAGTTTCGCCACTGGCGTTTTCATTCGCCGTCGTGGTGCGTGTTGGCTCGATGAAGGTAAGTCGTCGCCTCGGCGCGAGCGTCCTGTCGCAGCCACGATGCAAACTGGTTCAGTGAATCCTTGCGCGGCGTGTTGGAGGGTGCCGGGGTCTCCGGATGCAAAGGTGGCTGCCGATCACGTGCTTCCGTGCCCTGTTCTTTTGCCGTCGCAGCAACCGATTGTTGGTCTGCGTTTTGAGGTTGTGTTTGTGTGGCATTCATTTTCGAAAGACCTTCCCTTTGATTTCGCGAACGATTCCATTTGCTCGTGTCGACAGGTTCTTGCGACCGCCGCCGGCATCCTTTTGTCAGGGACGCGGCGACAGTTGATTTGCGTCGTCTCGTTCCAGTGCCGTCCGTCGGCCGCTTCGGTCACCGACTTCCGCAACGCAAAAAGTGTCGTCATTCTAATGACCTGTGATTCTATCACCTCGCCGGGACCCGTTTGGGGCCAAAGGACCGATTTAGCTGGGTGAAGGAAGTTCGGCACGGTGTTTCGTAGCGGGCGTGGTGGAATGTTTGCGCGGACAGGTGGGGCGGTTTCGAGCACGAGTACGAGTACGAGCACCGTCGCTGACGCGACTGAGCACGAGTGCATCGGGTTGGTGTGGGGCGTTGGGCGACGAAGCCGAGTGCGAAAGCGCTTGAGCGAGGCTCCATATCGGATCACCACGCTGGTCCCATCCGTGGCGGACCTTTGGTTTCTCGTGATCGGTCTTGGGGCTTCCGCCCCGAGCTACGGAAGTCGGCCCCGTCCGGGGCGAAGATCACGCGGGTCGTGGCTGGGAAGGTGGCTGGTAATTCGTGCTGTTCTGGCTCTTTGGCGTGCTCGTGCTCGTCATCGATGTTCGATCGGAGTTTCGCTGCGCGTGCCTCGCTGACCGGCTTGTCGATTGACTCGAGTCACAACCCGACGCGTGAGCGAGGGACCCACAGGCTCGTTGCAATGGCACGTGGTCCCTCGCTCACGCTTCGGGTTAGGATTCAAACAGACAGCCCTGACGCGTCGGGTTACAAGGTCGAATGGCATGGGTGACCGACGTGTGGGGACGTGCGGCGGGAAAATTGTGGAAAACTTTTTTGGAATTCCAGGATTATTTTTACCGCCCTCGCAAAAAAATGTGGAATTTTTTACGCATTGGGATCACTTTCGAGCTCTCCCGGGTGGTCCACTGCTGTCCCGACGGCCCTTGACGTTTTAGCCCAAAGACACGTATTCTCTGGAAAAGTCGCCAGCGTAGCTTCAATTGGCAGAGCATCGCATTCGTAATGCGAGGGTTGCCGGTTCAAATCCGGCCGCTGGCTTAGATCGACAAAAAAAAGATTTTTGTCATTCACTGTTGGGGACTTTTGGGCGTCGCATTTTTGCGGGCCGGTTTCTCGGCAGTATTTCAGTAGAAACGTAGAAAAACAGAGGTCCCGCAGAGCTTCTTGCTGGCAGGATCCTGAGCGCCACCTGACTCTTTTCCCTCCTTTCGGATCGCTGTGCGAGCGAGCCGAAGTTAGCCCCGGACAAAACGAAGATGAGCGAAGTCGAACTCGAAGTTCTCGACCTGAAGCAAATGGTTCTGGCGAGCAACTCGTTCGGCCCCAGCGACGTCGCCGAAATTCGGCAGGCGATCACCGAAAATTACGGACATTTTGGTGAATTGCGCGACGCGGTCAACGAAATGGAGCAGGACGACGCCCTGACTCCTGCCGGCAAAACCAAGATGGGTGTTTGTCAGTTCTTGCTGGGCCGATTCAAGGACGCCTCTCAAACACTCTCGGCAGCCGATGGCAGTGCGATGGCGCTGTTCTACAACGCTCGTTGCCAATTCGAACTGTCGAGCTTCGACGGTGCGATCGAAGGCTACGAACAAGCCAAGACGTCCGGCTACAACGAAGACCAATGCAAAATTGGCATCGCGGAAGCCAAGCGATATCAGGGCAAGATCGAAGAAGCGATGGCGATCTTGGACGACATCTTCGGCCCCGCCGAACAAACCGCGGATTACATGTACCAACGTGCGGCAACCGCCGCTCAAATCGGTGGTCGCATGGAAGAAGCCATCAACCTGTACCAGCGTGCGGTTTCGACCGATGAAAATCACGCGGGTGCCTTGTTCGGTTTGGCGCTCGAAAACGACCGATTGGGCAACGACGACGAAGCCCTGCGTTTGTACGAACGAGCCGCCAAGGCATTCCCCACCGGCATCGGTGCCCTGATCAACTTGGGCGTGATGTACGAAGACAACGGGCAATACGACAAAGCCCAGTTGTGCTACAAGCGAATCCTGGATTGTCATCCCGATCACCCGCGTACGCAGTTGTACATGAAGGACGCTTCGGCGACCGGCAACATGCTGTACGACGAAGAAGCCCAGCGTCGCAACGACCGTTTGGCACAAACGTTGAACATGCCCGTTGCAAACTTTGAACTCAGCGTTCGGAGCCGCAACTGCTTGCAAAAGATGGGCATCGAAACGATTGGCGACCTGACCCGCCACAGCGAACAAGAGTTGCTTTCGAGCAAGAACTTTGGCGAAACCAGCTTGGTTGAAATTCGCGAAATGCTTTCGCAAAAAGGTTTGTCGCTTGGCCAGTTTGCTGGCGAAAAGAAATCCAGCGACCCGCCTGTCGACACCTCGCACATGTCGCCTGACGAACAAGCGTTGCTGGAACGTCCGATCGCTGATCTCAACCTGTCGGTTCGTGCCCGCAAGTGCATGACTCGTTTGCAGATCAACTCCATCGGTGAGCTGATTCGCAAATCGGGTGACGACATGCTGGAGTGCAAGAACTTTGGTGTGACCAGCTTGAACGAAGTCCGTGAGAAGTTGGCTGACCTCGGATTGAAGATGCGGGGCGACTGACCCGCTTGTTCCGCTATGAATTGATTGGCACCGATGGAGGTGCCCGGCGCGGCGTTTTTCACACGCCGCGAGGACCCGTTCGCACGCCCGGCTTCATGCCGGTCGGAACGCTTGGAACGGTCAAAGGCCTGACGATTGATCAAGTCGCCGCCACAGGCGCGGATATGATCCTCGGCAACACGTACCACTTGCGTTTGCGCCCCGGTCACGAAACGGTCGCGGCCCTCGGTGGGCTGCACAAAATGTGTGGCTGGGACGGACCCATTCTGACTGACTCGGGTGGGTTCCAGGTCTTCTCGCTGGGGGCGATCAACAAGGTCACCGAACATGCGGCGACGTTCCGATCGCACATCGACGGTGCCAAAATTGAGCTGACGCCAGAGCACTCGATCGAAATCCAGCAGGCCCTTGGCAGCGACGTGGCCATGGTCTTGGATCACGTCATCGCTTTGCCTGCTCCGATGACGCAAGTCGAGGACGCGCTGGCCCGCTCGATTCGCTGGGCCGCTCGCTGTCGCGACGCCGCGGACCGTGAGGACCAGGCTCTGTTCGCGATCGTTCAAGGCGGGTTGGACCGGACTCTTCGGCAGCAATGCGCCTCGGAGCTCGCGGCGATGTCGTTTGAAGGCTACGCCGTCGGCGGGTTGTCGGTGGGGGAGCCGCCGGAGGACATGTACACGACCACCGGGTTCACGACCCCGCATTTGCCGGCGGACAAACCTCGGTACCTGATGGGCGTCGGCACGCCACGTGACCTGCTGGAAAACATCGCTCGCGGGATTGATCTGTTCGATTGCGTGATGCCAACTCGCAACGGCAGGAACGCTTTGGCGTTCACGGATGAAGGACCGCTGAAGCTTCGCAATGCAGTCCATAAATTGGACACTCGGCCGCTGATGGAAGATTGCCCGTGCCTCGCCTGCCGGCACAGTCGCGGTTATCTGCGGCATTTGTTTGTTGCGGGCGAGATGCTCGGTCCGATTTTGCTCTCGCATCACAACTTGATGTACTACGGCCGGTTGATGCAGGCGACTCGAGACGCCATCGAAGCGGGCGAATTTGAGTCCTTCAAAAACGCCAAGCTCGCCGGTTGGGGCCACGAGCCGTTTCGGGAAACGGTTGCGTCGTAGCGCTCGGTAGCCGAATTCGCCAAGAATTCGGATGTTGCGAGTTGGTGCTGCGTGCGTTGGCTGGTGGCGACCCGTAGGCCAGGTTGTACCTGGCACCCGCGCCGATGCTTTGGAACAAAGCGAGTCGTGGTGATTTCAACGCGAGCCCGCAATCAATCGTCCAGCCACCATCGCCAGGTGGAACCTGGCCTACATTCGTCGTCGAATTCGCCACAATCCCGTAGGCCAGGTTGTATCTGGCGCCCGCGCCGATGCTTTGGAACAAAGCGAGTCGTGGTGATTTCAACGCGAGCCCGCAACCAATCGTCCAGCTACCATCGCCAGGTGGAACCTGGCCTACATTCGTCGTCGGACTCGCCACAATCCCGTAGGCCAGGTTGTACCTGGCGCCCGCGCCGATGCTTTGGAACAAAGCGAGTCGTGGTGATCTCAACGCGAGCCCGCGATCCCTCGTCCAGCCACCATCGCCAGGTGGAACCTGGCCTACATTCGTCGTCGGACTCGCCGCAATCCCGTAGGCCAGGTTGTATCTGGCGCCCGCGCCGATGCTTTGGAACAAAGCGAGTCGTGGTGATTTCAACGCGAGCCCGCAATCAATCGTCCAGCCACCATCGCCAGGTGGGACCTGGCCTACGTTCGTCGCCGGATTCGCCGCAATCCCGTAGGCCAGGTTGTACCTGGCGCCCACGCCGATGCTTTGGAACAAAGCGAGTCGTGGTGATTTCAACGCGAGCCCGCAATCAATCGTCCAGCTACCATCGCCAGGTGGAACCTGGCCTACTTTCGTAGCCGAATTCGGATCCCCCCGTTCTCTTCCCGTTCAATCGCTCTGTGTGTCGGTTGCTCGATCTTGGTGAAACCAGATCTCAAAAATTTCTGCACGACCGGCTCCCCATTTCCGCTCGCTATACGGGATGCGGCCAACTCCGGGGTCATCGTCTTCACCTTGGTTCATTTTGTCGTCTGTCCAGAGGACCGCGACAGCTTGATCCCCTTGCTGCGATCCATCATCCACTCGGTACCCAAGGCGTTCCCTGGTGCTGAGCGTCCAATCGCGGTCGTCTGCTCCCATTGATCGCAACGAGTCCAACGATCGAGGAAAACGTCCGTTCTCAACTTGGTATTTCCGCACATAGACAGCCGTCAGCGTCCATTTTCTGGAATCGTGGAAATTGTCATACTGCTGTTTTCCGTATGCGTTTGAGACATCCCAGTCCTGTCGCATCCAGCGATTCAGCGTTGCGAAGGGCACGGACACCAAGCTCCGCGACCCATCCACGATTGTCCGTTCCGCATCTCGTTTCCGTCGCGCACCCTTGCGATCGCGTCGAACCCCACGATCGGATTCAGGGGCATCGCGTGGTTGCATCCATTCCAGAGCCGCCATCGCATGAATCGCCGATGCTCCGAACGGTTGGATCGATCGCAGGTCAGGATCGGTGAAGCGAACCCAGGATCCCTCATCCTGCAGCGGACCCCAAGCCACAAAACTCGACAACCGAGATTCGTTCCATTCGTCGGGATCGGAGCCCTGGATTTCACTTGTCAAAGCAACGAGTTCAGTGAGTTGTTCCTCATTCCAGAATGAATGAGTGACCGATTGCCGAACCAGGCGAAGCCACTGCGTCGACAAATTCCATTGCGACCAGGCTTGGAACCCGCTCGATTGTCCCAGCAGTTCAATGAACTGTCTCCATTGTCGCAGCAGCGAAATGGCACGTTCCGTGTCACCGGCATGATATGCCAATCGAAACTCGTCCTCTAAAAGCTCCGGGACAGAGCCGTGGTTGCTGCCTGACATCCACAGGCGACGCGAGGAAAACGATACTTCGACGGGGATGGAAGCCTCGCTTTTCAGCAGGTTTTCGAGCTTTTGAATGAGTGGCTGAGCTTCTTCGCTCATCAGTGCAGCGAACGGTTCGGCTGGCCACGGCTCATCTGGCGGTACGAGGTCATCGAGTCCTTCCACTGTGTCTCGCGACATTTCCCGCAACGCAGTCACGGCATCAGATAGCTCGGTCCATTCCGCTGAACGTTCGTTCGTTCCTGCGGCGGTGTACCGATCGTAAATTTGGGTGGTGGTGACGGGGACACCTCTGTCGGCCATTTCGTTGACCACGGAACGGTATTCGCCCTTGGCCCAATACTCTCGCCCCACACCCCAGGCGATCGCCAGGACCACTAGGATCGGCGGGCACCACATCCAGAGGGAATATCGAAAATCAGATGCTCGTTGGCTCATTGGTCTTCCTCCTCAGTGGGGACATTTGATTCGGACTGTGTCTCGGTCTCGACCTGTGTTTTGGCTTGCGAACGCTGCCAAATTTCCTGCCCTTCCTTCTCCCAGGCTTCAAACCAACTGACTGCGGGATACCCATAGAATCGACGAGGGTGCAGAGTGTATTTCGCGGAGCTCGCATTGTCGCTGTAGGGCCCGGTTTCAAAGTCGCCACCTGGCCGCCCCAGCAATTCGTGCAGTGCTCGGAACTCGGATTCCAGTTCGCCGCCCGCCTTCTGTTTTTCCAAAATTTGCAAGCACCGATCCACCACTGCGCCGAAACCCTTTTGCACGATGCTCGCTCGCCAGTTCAGTGGAACACGAGCAAACCAATCGTCGTTTGCACTCACGCCATACCATTGGCCGGGTTCCGAAAGTTCGAGATCCAGGTGCCAGCTCACCAGCAACGCCCGCCGGCGAGCCGATTGTCGGTCGTCAAACGCTGCGACTTGTTCCGCCGCCCGCCGAAAGAACGGCTCCGATTGAAGCGGCTGCATGGCTTCGTCAGATAGATTGTTGACCAGCCACTCTTCCACATAGTCGGCCATCTCTTGGTCGAACCAGCGGCCGCTCAGTCGCAACCGTCGGGCGGCCGTGGTCAATCGATCAACAAAAGCGGCCAGCTCCTCTTTTGATGTCTCACTCGGATTCTGCTTCCATCGCAGCTTGGTGAGTGAAGCCATCTCCAGGCTGTTTTGAATGATCCAGGTGTCGGCCCGCAGCGGAGTGTCGGCTTGATCTCCAATCATCATCCAGGTGTCCGGCGACGTGTAGTTTCGCTGATGGAACCGTTGCACCGCGGTTTCGCCATCCACATCTCCCAGCACGCTGGAAAAGTCGTCGCGAAGATCTAGATCGCCCATCCGCATCGAGGCAAAGTTCATGGAGCTCCCTTTGCTGAGCCTTCTTGCTTCCGGCAACAGTTCCGCCACTCGTTCTTCAGGCATGCTCGGGAACTGTGATTTCGCAATCCAAACGGGAAGGCTTGGCAAGAGTGAAAACAGCAAGCCGGCGACCACCATCGTCGACCAGTACTTCCAACCACGCCTTCCATCCATGAAGTCTCGCATGGTCCACCAGGTGGCCACGAAAGGAAGCGTTGCGATCAGGAGCAACCACCCCAGTCGAACGCCGTTGCCCACTCCCGCGACGGACAACATCACTAGTGCGAGCAGCGATAGAACTGGAGCCAGGAAAGCAGACGCCGCCAACATCGGCACGACTTGGCTGGTCCACTGCGACACGCCATACACGATGGCAAACACTGCTAGAAGTGTGAACAAAGACACCTCAAACATCAAAGGCTGTTCGTTTGAATGATAGCTTTGCGGTGTCCCCAAAATGGACTGGATACCCACAATCAATAGCGTGACTGCTGACATCAAGCTGACCGCAAACCAGTGTCTGCCCACCCAGGCCCGCCAGGGCGCGACACCCCGGTCCGCCAAGAACTTCAGTCGCGTCGCCGAGCCGTCGCCGGAAAAGACCGCGACACCCAACCAGGACACCGCCAGCAATGCCAAGGCAATTGAGACCTGAATCAACACCATGGTCCAATCGGATGGCGTGCCGATGTGATTCGTCAGAACCAACCAGGCGACCGCACCAGCCAGCAATGGGACGCTCAATCCAATCGACATCCACGGAGAACCGTGAATGTTTTGCCAGACCAGCGAAGCAAGCGAGTCGCGAAAAGGCATCGCTGTTGGTACCGGGGCATCCGGTGGTCGCCAAGCGTCTGCCGAGGACAGCGTGTTTCGACTGGGAAGAACCTCCGGCTCATCCGCTTGCAAATCCTTGAGTCCTGATCGGTAGGCGAACCAACCCATGATCGGAATCGCTGCCAACGTCACCAGGCTCATCACCCAGGTCTTCTGTGTCACGTTGGTGTATTGGATGGAAGATGAATGGGGGATCGCGAACCAGATTTCCGCAAATATGAACGGCAACAGAGCCAGCGGAATGATCCACACCAATGCTGGGAACGCGTTCTTGTTTTTCCAGGCCGTGTAAAAGCCGCACAGCAGCACATAGACCGAATGGAGAAACCAAAAGGCAGGATGGATTTGTCGCCACTCAGACAATTCACCAACACCACCGCTGTCCAACCCGGCGACGAAACTCAGGATGCCGCAGCCAAGCCACATCGCGATCAATCCCGCGAAAGCGACAGCCAATTTCGTCATGACAATTGGCCGCGTCGGAATTGGAAGCGACGCCAGCCAACGCAGTGAACGCGTTTCCTTTTCGTGGCTGATCAGAATCGCACCGGCTCCCGCAGCAAACAGGGCTGGCATGATCATCGGAACAATGTCGCCTGCGGCCCGCAGGGTGATGCTCAGTTGCTGGGAGGTAGACGCCCAAACCACGATCAGGAAGGCAGAAACCGCGAACAGCATCGCGATCAGCGGAATGATCTGCTTCGCCTCCTTCCAAAACAGTCCTTGCCAAATTCGTGCTTGGTTCATGATCGCTCTCCCGTGGTGACCACTTCCGAATCGGACTGCGAGCCTCCGCCCTCGGGATCATCCGACTGGCGAGATGACGCGTGGGATCCCTCCGGCGGATCCGCCGGCCGGAAGAAACCTTTTCGGGTGTGGGCGATGAAGATCTCCTCCAGCGTCATTGTGCGGTCTTTCACCGCGACGACGCCGGCTGCGGATTCGATCACGGGAATCATCGACGGATCGAAATGGCGGACCAACACTCGACGCTGGCGGCCCTGGTTTTCTTCCAGCAACGTTTGGGCTGGATCGGGAAGCGTCGGGACTTCCACCAAGGGATCGTCCAGCGACACGGTCAGTTCTGTCATCGAGCCCTTCAGATCGTTCAGCGGTTCGCAGGCTTGGAGTTTGCCGTTGTGGAGGATTCCGATCGTGTCGGCGACCCGTTCGACTTCATTGATTTGGTGGCTGGAAAGGAACACGGTTCGGCCCGATGCGGCCCTGCCGATCATGCTTTCCAGGAACTCACGGCGAACCATTGGGTCCAATCCAGACGTCGGTTCATCCAGGATCAGCAGTTCAGGATCGTGCGAGAGAGCCAATGAAAGAGCGACCTTGGCTCGTTGGCCTTTGCTGAGCACGCGAATTTTGCGGTCCTCGGGGATCTCGTACTTCGCGATTGATTCGCGGTAGTTTTCGTAGAAGCCATCCGGGTAGAACGAGGCCGTGAACCAACCGATTTGCCCGACCGTCATCCAGTCGTACAGGGCTGGGTTGTCAGAGACGTATCCGACCCGGCGACGGACTTCCAACGGTTGTTTCAGCGGATCGAAATCGCAAACGGAGGCCGAACCGGAGGTCGGTTTCTGGAACCCGGTGAGGATCCGAATCAGCGTGGTCTTGCCCGCACCGTTTTCTCCCAGGAGGGCAAACACGGTCCCGGGCTGGATCTTGAGGTCCACGCCCAGCAACGCGTCACAGCCTCGGAAACGCATGGTCAGTTGATCGGTCGAGATGACGGGGTTCATGATGACGATCCTGCTTCGATGAGATGGTGGTCAGTGTGCGTCGAATCAAACGCGGAGGAGCCATCCGGCTCGCCCGCACGGCAAGCTCATTGCAACTCGGCAATCGCTTCGATGGTTCCGTCGAGGGTCCGCAGTTGCTCGTCAACGAGCTTGCGGACCTCCTTGGCTGACAGTCCGGCCTGCAAAGCCTCGGTCAGAACCGCCGACAGGCGTTCGGCGAGGATGGATTGTCGCTGTTTGCGACAACGCTCGACGGCGCCCTTGCAAACCACGACGCCGCGTCCGCGAAGCGTTTCGATCACGCCCTCGGATTGCAGGTCTTGGAACGCCCGAGCCACCGTGTTCGGGTTGACTGCCAATTGCTGACTGAGTTGCCGAACGCTGGGGAGAAGCTGTCCCGGACGCAAGGTTTGCTCCGCGACGGCGAATTTCACTTGGCGAACGATCTGAGAATAGATCGGAACGCCGTTGGAAGGGTCGACTGTAAAGAACATGTTCGCACCGATGCCCAAAGCTGGTTAACTGGTGTACTGGTTAGACGGTACAGCGGTGAGGCAGTGGGGTCAAGCGATTTTCGCAAAGAAAATTTGGGGGAGGCTTTTGGCCAGCAACAGCTTCGTAGCCGGATTCGTCAAGAATTCGGTTGGTGACAACTTCGTAGCCGGATTCGCCAAGCATTCGGGGTGACGGGTGCTTGGTTGCAGATGAGCCGGGCAACGCGGAACGCGGGGATTGTCTTTGACGCAGAGACGCCAGGGCGCAGAGACGCAGGGAGCTGCTCGAGGGAGAAGAGGACTCGAGGGAATGAGTGGCTCGGAAGATCGGATTTCTTTGCGGAGGTTGATGATCCTCTGCGCCTTCGCGTCTCCCCGCCTCTGCGTCAAGTTTTTCAGCCGTAGGTCAGGTTGTACCTGACGCTCAAGCCGATGCTTTGGAAGAAAGCGAGGCGAGAAGAAGGCTTGGCACGATGGCTATGCAAGCTATCCAGTCACCATCGCCAGGTGGAACCTGGCCTACTATTGCTCCGGGCCTTCGCGTTGAATTGGGTGAGTCCAAATTCTGGCGAATCCGGCTACTCCGAGTCAGAGACGGCTCGCTAAGCCTGCGTCAAAACCATGATGCGGATGGGGTGCTCGGGATCGTCGTCCATTTCCACCGTGTGCTCGGTGTAGTCCCACGGTTTGTCTTTCACCCATTGGGAAAATTCCGTTGCGATCAACCGTTGCGGGTCGCTGAGGATCAATTGCCCGTCTTCGGTCAAGTGTTCGGCGGCCGACTGCAACAGTTCGGGCCACAGCGTTCGCAGGTACGTGACATCGCTGCCCAAGATAAAGGGAAACTTCTTGGGTGCCAAAGAATCCTCGCCCAGCCGGAAGACTTGCACATCCGTGTGCAGTCCCAGTCGCGACAAACTGAGCCGCACCAATTGCAGTGGGTCTTCCACGCCGTCGGTCAAGGTCACGCGAGCCCCACGCAGCAGAGCAGCGATGCCGGCGTGTCCAGTTCCACAGCCGACTTCCAAGACATCTTGGTTGTGGATCGGGACTCGGTCTAGGAATCGGTCCAGTCCCGAGGCGGCCCGCCAGGTCGTTGCCCAAAACGGATCGATCACGCCTTCTTCGCCAGCATCCTGCCGCTCGCAGGCCTCGATCAACATCGCATCGGGGTCCGAGGCGACCGCCAGCGGCCGTTCTTGGCCGGCGATCAAGGTGTCTTCCCAGTGCCAAGCGAATGAAAGCGAGTCGGCCATGTTGAGCTGTGTTGGTGAAAGATCAGATGAAGAGAGAAGCGGCGTGTCGCCAAGTACGATGGCCTTCCCAGGCCGTCGAGCTGGAGGGACGGCCTTGGAAGGCCATCCTACGGGAAGATGACAGGGCAAGATCAACTGCGGTGCAGCAGTTCGGCGGCGTCGGCGGCGAAGTAGGTCAGCACCCCGTCAGCTCCGGCTCGCTTGAATGACAACAGGCTTTCGAGGATCACCGCGTCACCGTTCAGCCAGCCCGCGTCGGCTGCTCCCCGCAGCATCGCGTATTCGCCGCTGACTTGGTAGGCAAACGTTGGCACGCCGAAGGTTTCTTTCACGCGAGCGACAATGTCGAGGTATGGCATCCCGGGTTTGACCATCACGCTGTCAGCTCCCTCGGCCAGGTCGAGGGCGACTTCCGCGATCGCTTCGTCGGATTGAGAGGGCGATTGCTGATAGGTTTTTTTGTCGGCCGCGCCAAGGTTGGCGGCCGAACCGACGGCATCGCGAAACGGGCCGTAGAAGGCGCTGGCGAATTTCGCGGCGTACGACATGATTTGCACGCTTGAGTGGCCGGCTTCGTCCAGCGCGGTGCGGATCGCGCCGATGCGTCCGTCCATCATGTCGCTGGGCGCGATGATGTCGCATCCCGCTGCGGCTTGCACGATCGCTTGCTTGCACAGCACGTCGACGGTTTCATCGTTGATGACTTGCCCGTCGCGAACCAAGCCGTCTTGGCCGTGGCTGCTGTAGGGGTCCAGGGCCACATCGAGGATCACGCCCAGCGAATCGCCGACCGCGTCTTTGATTTGGCGGGTGACCCGGCACACCAGGTTGTCGGGATTGAACGCTTCGACCGCGTCCTCGGATTTCAGTTTCGGATCGGTGGCCGGAAACAACGCGATCGCGGGGATGCCCAGGTCGACCGCTCGCTTGGCCGTGGCGACGATTTCGGTTTCTCCCAGCCGGTTCACACCGGGCAGCGATCCGACGGGTTGCTGGCCCGATCCATCCATCACGAACAGCGGCCAGATCAAATCGTCGACCGACAAAGTGGTTTCTCGGACGAGGCGGCGCGACCAATCCGTCGCTCGAACGCGTCGCAATCGGGTGGCGGGGAAGGCGGCACGCGGAGCGGGTGGGCCAGAAAAACGGGACAAAACGAGCACCCATGAAAACGTTGGAGGAACAGCAGCGGCGATCGTGGCGAGGCACAATTCACCGCCAGACGTTTCCCATTTTGCGTCACAGAACGTGCCAGGCCTACCCGGCCGATCTGCTAAACTGATTCCCCGCTTCACCACGTCTCGGAAGGGACGTTTTCGAATTTCACCTTGCCCCACCCACCCCACAGATCCAACGCCGATGAAATTTCGACTTTGCACCCTGCTCGCCGCGTTCGCGGTGCTCGCCTCGTCCACGGTTGCCACCGCACAAGATTCAGCCGAGCCCAAGCCGCTGAACGTGTTGCTGATCGACGGCCAAAACAATCACAAGTGGCAAGAGACCACGCCTCTGATCCAAGCCACCTTGGAATCGGGGGACTTCGCCAAGGTCACCGTCGCAACCGCGCCGGGCAAGGGCGAAGACAAATCTGGTTTTGCACCCAAGTTCGCGGACTACGACGTGGTGGTTTCGAACTACAACGGCGAAGCTTGGTCGAGCGAAACCGAAAAGGCCTTCGAGACCTATGTTGGTGACGGTGGCGGGTTCGTGACCGTTCACGCGGCCGACAATTCCTTTCCGAACTGGGATGCCTACAACCGCATGATCGGCGTGGGCGGTTGGGGCGGCCGGAACGAAAAAGACGGTCCCTATGTCCGTTGGAAAGAAGATCAAAAGAAGTTCACTCGTGACATGTCCAAAGGTGGCGGCGGTCAACACGGCAAACGGGTTCCGTTCATGATGGTCGTTCGCGATGCTTCGCACCCCATCACCTCTGGATTGCCCAAGTCGTTCCTGCAAGTCGCCGATGAATTGTACGGCAAACTGCGTGGCCCGGCCGAGAACATGAACGTGTTGGCGACCGCGTACAGCAACCCAGCCACGGGCGGCACGGGCGAACACGAGCCGATCCTGATGACAATCGAATTTGGGAAGGGCCGTGTCTTCCACACCACGCTCGGACACGATGTTCCTGCCATCAAGGGGCTGGCGTTCCAAACCACACTGCGTCGCGGCACCGAGTGGGCCGCCACCGGCAACGTCACCTTGCCTGCCGTTTCCGCTGGCAAAATGGGCAGCGACGACGCGGCGACGGGAGAACCCGACAAGGCATCTGGAGTCGAGGGCGATGGAGCAGCTGCCGCATCGAACAGCAACGTCAACTTTGACGCAGCTCCCGATTTGAAAGCAGACGGATGGAAGTCGTTGTTCGACGGAAAAAGCCTGGACGGATGGAACCGCAAAAACGGAACCGCCAAGTACCGAGTCGAAGATGGCTCGCTCGTCGGCACGACCTCGGAAGGCAGCCCGAACTCGTTCTTGTGCAGCAACGATAACTACGGCAACTTTGAGCTGACGTTCGAAGTCAACGTGGACCAAGGCCTGAACAGCGGCGTCCAAATCCGTTCGCAGTCACGCGAAAAGGGCGGGCGAGTCTACGGTCCCCAGGTCGAAATTGAATCCGCTCCTGGCGAAGCCGGGTACCTCTACTCGGAAGCCACCGGCCGCGGATGGATCACGAAAGAGCAGCCGATCAAGGATGCGTACAAGAACGACCAGTACAACCGTTACCTGGTTCGAGCCCACGGGAACCGGATGCAAGTTTGGATCGGCGACCAAAAGATCAGCGATATCCAAGACCCTGAATCCTCCACCAACGGGTTCCTCGGATTGCAGGTCCACGGCATCAAGGCTGGCACCGGCCCGTACGAAGTTCGCTGGCGTGACATCCAAATTCGCGAACTGAAGTAGTTGAGCTGAATGGATGGATTTGGCCGTTGGCCATTTGGGGCGTGCTCGGAACGTCTTGACAACCCCGCCCGTTGCAAGGTCGTGGCGTTTATCGAGGCCGCGTTTTAGCGGGTTTTTACACGGCGCACCTCTCCCGAAACGAAGTTTGGGGAGAGGTCGAGCGACGCCGTTCAGGCGTACGCGAGGGTGAGGGCCGAGCAGGGAATGGGCGCGGACTGCCCTCCCCCGGAAATCTCGCTGAACGCTCGCTTTCCGACCCCTCCCGTTTCACGGGCGGGGTTTGCAAGACGTCAGGAACACAGCACTTCAAAACTGCACGACCTCCTTCCTCGGGCGGGCTTCGCAGGACGCAACAAACACCGCGTTTAAAGACTGCACGGCCACTCTCCCCAAAAACTTCGTTTCGGGTGAGGGGTATTGCGTGGAAACGTGCCGACAAGCGTCGTCACTCGTCACCCGTCGGGATTCGTTTCAGGGCTTCTTCTCGCGAGTTGAGTTTGCCGTCGAGTTGATCGTCGCGAATGGATTGCAGGATGGCTTTGAATTCTGGGCCAGGACGCATGCCGCTCGAGATCAAGTCGGCTCCGGTGACCAAGGGTGGCGGATCGAGTTCGTTGGGGGCGCCCGACAAAGCTCGGCCGGCTCGGGCGACACCGCGAGATTTCGGCGCCAGGGCCCGCGCGGTGCCCACGATCGTTGGTGCATCGGCATCGACCAGGATTGGCTGCAACTTGGACCAAGCCAGTCCGTCGCACTGAGTGATCGTTTCCGCGTGAGTCAGGGCGGCTTCGATCGCGCGGCGTTCCGCGACGGAGAGTTTCCAGTCGTCGAAGATCAATCGCAGGGTGTGCATCGAATCGCCGGGCAGGTGAAACAAGGCGATTGCCATCGCGACTTCGAAGGAAGGTCGTTTGGCGGCCTGGATCGCGGTTGAAAATTCGGTCCAGTTCATGGTTTGCAGTTGCGGCCAGATATGAAGCGACAATCCGGTGTCGACCAGGGTTTCCAAACCAAAGTCGACCGCGGGGGCGGTCATCACGCGGCGCATCTCGGCTCCGATGCGTTCGCCGCTGACCACGCTGATATCGCTGGCGTGATTTTGGATGGCGGCAAAGGTTTTGTGTTCGATCGAAAACCCGAGTGTGGTCGCGAACCGGACGGCCCGGAGCATCCGCAGTTTGTCTTCTTCGAAACGCTGAATCGCCTTGCCGATCGTTCGCAGGTGTCCTTTGGCGAGGTCATCGACTCCGCCGACGTGGTCGATGATTCGTGATTCAAAAACGTCGTAGAACATCCCGTTGATGGTGAAGTCGCGGCGCAGTGCATCGGCTTCGGCATCGCCGTAAGTGACGCTGTCGGGGCGACGGCCATCGGAGTAGCTTCCGTCGGCGCGGAAGGTGGCCACTTCGGTCGGCATCAATTTGCCGGCGGATTCCTTGGCGTTGCTGGCCGGGTGTTCGGTCGTTTCGGGGCGTGGTGGCAGCACGCCGATCACGCCGAAGGATTCCCCAAACGCCAGCGTGTTGCGTTTTCCAAACACATCGCGGACGGAATCGGGAGTTGCATCGGTGGCGACGTCGAAGTCCTTGGGTGTGCGGCCGAGCAGCGCGTCACGAACGCAGCCCCCCGCCAGAACAGCCTCAAAGCCAGCGTTCTTCAGTTCGGTGATGATGCGAACCGCTTCGGCGGCAGCGGGCGAATTCAGGATTTCAGTCGGGAAGTCAGGCATCGGCGAGTGGGAAGTCGAGTTTTTTGGTGCGACGATTTCACGGGGTGTTGTTCCGCCCGAGTTTCGAAAAGACGCTACCATACCGAGTCGTTTGAATCTTCCGACCATTGTCGCTCCTGTCCATTTTCTCACACGTTTGAATTCTCTGGTGTCTGCTGAATTTGCTTCCTCGCCCGATCGATTCACGGACGCCGAGTTGGTCGCGTTTCTGGACGAACAGCTCGAGCCGTCGCGGTCCTCCGCCATTGAACAAGCGGTGCGAGAAGACGAAGAGCTGCGTCAGCGACTGATCCAATTGCGTGGCCAGGATGTCGCTGGGTTGCACACAATTGGTGCAATTTGGCGTCGTCAGCAGCTTTCCTGTCCCGATCGGGCGGTGCTGCAGGCTTACGTTGCCAATCAGTTGGAACCCGAGATGGCGGACTATGTTCTGTTTCACTTGACTGAAATTGGATGCCGCGTTTGCCGTGCCAATTTCGATGATTTGAACCAGCAACTGGCGCGGGGCCGATCGACGGAAGAGGCCGCATCGCGTCGTCGGCGAATGTTCCAAACCAGCGCCGGTCACTTGCGCCGCCACGACTGACCGCCGGGATGTTTGTTGAGCGTGTCGATCTGCTGGTGACGCGGCGTGTCCGGATCAGGCCTCAAACGTCGCGGAAACCCCGTGATTTTGCCGGTTTCAGGTGTCTTGACTGATTGACCTAACTACGTGCGCCAAATACCCTTTGCGGCCAAACGTTCTTTTGATTTCCAAACCCCACACAGGGATTGACAGCGACGATGGCAAAAAAAGACAAGATGGTTTACTACTTCGGCAAAACGAAGACCGAAGGAAAAGGCGGAAGCAAAGCCATCCTGGGCGGTAAAGGCCTGAACTTGGCCGAAATGACTTCCATCGGACTGCCGGTCCCTCCCGGGTTCACGATCACCACTGAAGTTTGCGACGGCTACTACAAAGCTGGCAAGAAGCTTCCCAAGGGATTGATGGACGAAATTCAGGACGCCGTCAAAATCCTGGAAAAGGAACTCGGCAAGAACTTCGGCGACAACGAAAACCCGTTGCTCGTCAGCGTCCGTTCTGGTGCAGCCGTCTCGATGCCCGGGATGATGAACACCATTTTGAACCTCGGACTGAATGACGAAGCGACCGAAGGTTTGGCCAAAGCGACCAAGAACGAGCGTTTCGCTTTCGACGCTTACCGCCGCTTGATCAACATGTACGGCGACGTCGTGATGGGCCTGCATCACGAGCAGTTCGAAGCTGCGTTTGACAAGGTCAAGAAAAAACACAACGTCACCGAAGACACCGAAGTTCCTGCCGAAGGTTTGCGTGAACTTTGCGATGCTTACAAAGCGGTCTACAAGAAGGGCACCGGCGAAGACTTCCCTCAAGACCCGATCAAGCAACTTCAGTTGGCCATCGAAGCCGTCTTCGGTTCCTGGAACGCTGACCGTGCGATCAGCTATCGCCGCATCGAATCGGCCAAGGGCAACACCGAGATCAACGACTTGATCGGCACCGCCGTGAACGTCCAGGCCATGGTTTATGGCAACATGGGCGACGACTCGGGAACGGGTGTCGGTTTCACTCGTGACCCCAACACCGGGCAGAACAAGTTCTACGGCGAATTCCTGATCAACGCTCAGGGCGAAGACGTTGTGGCTGGTATCCGGACACCACAGCCGGTCGCCGAAATGACCAAGTGGGACAAAGCGGCTCACAAAGAGCTGATGGAAATCAAGAAGAAACTGGAAGACCACTACACCGACATGCAGGACATCGAGTTCACGATTGAGCGTGGCAAGTTGTTCATGCTGCAAACTCGGAACGGAAAGCGAAACGGCATCGCGGCTGTGAAGATCGCTTGCGACATGGTCAAAGAAGGTTTGATCACCGAGAAGGACGCCGTTCTTCGCGTTCCTGCTTCGGACTTGACTCACTGCTTGTTGCCTTCGTTCAAACCCACCGCTCGCAACGCCGCCGACGTGTTGTGCCGTGGTTTGAATGCGTCGCCAGGCGCTGCGGTTGGCAAGTTGGCCTTCACCGCGACCGATGCTCGCGAACGTTTCGAAGCTGGCGAAAACGTCATCTTGGTTCGTCGCGAAACCAGCCCAGAAGACGTTGAAGGTATGTCCGCTGCCGTTGGTATTTTGACCAGCACCGGTGGAGCAACCAGCCACGCTGCTGTGGTTGCTCGTGGTTGGGGCAAGTGCTGCGTCGCGGGTGCCAGCGAAGTGGAAATCAACGAAAAAGCCAAGACGATCACCGTCGGCGGACGCAAATTCACTGCCAAGGACACGATCAGCCTCGACGGCACGACCGGCGAAGTGATGGCGGGCGAAGTCGAAACCCAAGAGCCCAAGTTGTCTGGCGATTTCGCCAAGTTGATGAAGTGGGCTGATCAATACCGTCGCCTTTCGATCCGCACCAACGCGGATTCACCTGCCGACAGCAAGCGTGCCCGTGACTTCGGTGCCGAAGGCATCGGACTGTGCCGCACCGAGCACATGTTCTTCGAAGCTGATCGCATCATTCACATGCGTGCCATGATCTTGGCCGAAAACGAAGATGCTCGTCGTGCTGCCCTGAAGAAGTTGTTGCCGTTCCAACGCAAAGACTTCGAAGGCATCTTCAAAGCCATGAAGGGTTGCCCCGTGACCGTGCGGTTGCTGGATCCACCATTGCACGAGTTCTTGCCACACGAACCAGCCGCTCAAAAGCAAATGGCCGAAGAGTTGGGCGTCAAGTTGGGCGAGATCAAAAAGCGTGGTGCGGCTCTTCACGAGTCCAACCCAATGCTCGGCCACCGTGGTTGCCGTCTCAGCGTGACTTACCCCGAAATCTTGGAAATGCAGGTCCAGGCAATCGTCGAAGCAGCGATCAGCTGTGCCAAGAAGAACATCGACGCTCAGCCCGAGATCATGATCCCGTTGGTCGGCACCGCTGCTGAACTTCGTATCTTGCGTGAAAAGGTGGAAGAAACGATCGAAGCAACCAAGGCCGCCAAGAAGTTCGAAGGCGACCTGAGCATCTTGATCGGGACCATGATCGAAATTCCTCGTGCTTGTTTGACCGCCAACGAAGTGGCTGAGTACGCTGATTTCTTCAGCTTCGGCACCAATGACTTGACGCAAATGACGTTCGGTTATTCCCGCGATGACGTCGGCGGATTCTTGCCCGATTACATCGAGCACAAAATCGTTCCCGTCGACCCCTTCCAGTCGCTGGACACCAGCGGTGTGGGACAGCTCGTCGAAATGGGCGTCGCCAAGGGCCGTAGCGTCAAGAAGAAACTCAAGGTTGGTATCTGTGGCGAGCATGGTGGTGACCCCGCCTCGATCGAGTTCTGCAACGCAGTTGGACTGGACTACGTTTCGTGCAGCCCCTTCCGCGTGCCAATCGCACGTTTGGCCGCTGCTCAAGCTGCACTGAAGGCGTAGTGAATCGAGCCAAACTGGCACCATTCCACGAATGATTGATGGGCCGCGAGACCGGAGAAGCCCTCCGCCTCGCGGCCTTTTTTTGTGCGTGGGCAGCAGGCCAGGTCATGACTCGGGATCGACGCCGATGCTTTGAAACAAAGCGAGTCCTGACATTGAAACACAAGACGGCAATGTTTCAGCGGTGCCGCGTTGCTGGGTTCGCCAGAATCCTGACGTCGTCCACGTGGGCCATGTCTCCCATGGCGCTGGGTGAAATGCCGTGACAAGGGACGCTCGCGAAGGATCGTCGGTTGGTTAGCTCGCCTCGCTTCTTTCGAAGCATCGGCTCGATCGCCAGGTGGAACCTGGCCTACTGGCTGCGTTACCATAGAATTTAGATGGTGACCAAGCACGGACGCCGGCTAACAACTCTCCATCCCAACCAGTCTGCCATGCCACGCCGCCGAGTCCTTTTGATGGCCAGTTCGATGCGTGGCGGCGGAAGCGAACTGCAAACCGCGATGCTGGCTCGGCATCTGGATCGCGAACGGTTCGACGTGCATTTGTATTTGACAGAGGCGGTTGGCGATCTGCTGAACACCATTCCAGATGATGTGGTTGTTCATCATCCGCCGGAGTCATTTCCGCCACGAGTGCTGGACTGGATTCCCGGTGGGATGCTGAAACGACAAGCCGAATGGTTTCGCGATCTGGTGGAGCGGACACAGGTCGATGTGATCTACGACCGAACCTTTCACATGACGCTGATCGCCGGTCATCCTCTTGTTCAGCGTGGTTCGTCAGTGGATCGTCCGCGGGTGTCGACGATTGTCAGTCCGCCCGAGGTGGCGTTGCCATTGGTCGAAAAGCGATTCGTGAGGCTGAAACGGCGGCGATTGGCTCTGGCTTACCGTCGCAGTGCAGTCGTCATCGCGGTCAGTGATGTCGCTCGTCAGTCCGCGATTCAATACTACGGGTTGCCAGAATCGCTGGTGCAAACGATTCGCAATCCCGTCGATGCGGATGCGATTCAGAGCCGGCGAGATAACTCGGAAATCCCGGACCGAGACTCTGGTGACGCGTTGAAGTTGGTGGTCGTGGGCAGGATGACGGAGGAAAAAGGGCATGCCACGCTGCTCGATGCGATTGAACGTTTGATGAGAGATTGGCCCGCTCCATTGCCGACGCTGCATTTTCGATTGATCGGTGACGGGCCACTTCGGGCGGGGCTGGAGTCACGGTGGAAAGACATGGTGTTGGCGGCGGGGCCAAAGGACACGATCCACCGAGTCGAATTTGCAGGGGCGATCCAGCCGGCGTCTACCGAAATCGCTGCAGCGGACGGGTTGGTGCTGCCGTCTCATTTCGAGGGGTTGCCGAACGTCGTTTTGGAGGCGTTTGTTCTTGGGACGCCCGTGGTGGCGACGCGAGCCGGAGGAACGGTGGAATTGCAGGGTTCGGCGGACGTTCCCACGTGTCATTGGGCCGTACCGAAGGATCCCGCCTCGCTGGCCGGAGCCATCCGCGAATTCGCGGGGCAGGCTGAGCAGCGACGCCTGCATGCTGTCAACGCGAACCGGTTCGTGTTGGTGAATCATGATCTGCGAGCCACGGTGGATCGGATCAGTGATCTGCTGATGAGTGCCGGAAAGTAGCATTCCCATTCATTCGACCGGGTCCAGGTGTGTGCACGGCGGCATGGGGGACCTCGTGTTGCGCACGATCCACGCCGATGCAGATTCGCCACGTCGGTTGGTCTCGGTCTGTGGCGGGGGCGGGACCTCGGCAAACAGCCGTGGGAACCCGCACAATCGCTACACTTTCCTACGTTTTGGCGTGTGTCGTCAATTGCGACGTGTTTCAAGCAATTTTGTTGACACTCATTTTTGGCCGTAACTATACTTTCAAATGAAATTCCCGACCACTTTTCTCCATCCGGAACCGACCACCCATGACCCTACTCGGGAAATCCTTTTCGGTCATAATCCTGCTATTGAGCGGGGTTTTCATGGTTTTGGCGCTCGCCGTCAACGCGTCTCACCGCAATTGGCGGGATGTCGTGCTCGGACCTCAGGGTTTGAAGGCCCAGATCGAAACCGTCGCACGCACGAACGAACAGCTTCGTGATTCAAGAGCACGTACTCAATCGTCCTTGGATCGCGAACAAGCCGCTCGTCGAACCGCCTTGGCCGCCCTGCAGACTCAGCTGGACCAGCTGGAATCGCAGTTGCGTGAGAGCGAATCGACCGTGCAGCAGCTGCAAGCCAAAAGCACCGAGCTGGCCCAGATCGACCGGGCTCGCGCGGAAGAGTTGGAAAAGATCACCGCGGACAACACTCGATTGCGTGAGCAAATCCGCACCGAGCAACAAGATCGTGACACCTTGTTCGCACGCACCTTGGAATTGACCGACCAAATGAACAGCCTTCGCGGCGTGGTTCAGTTGCAACAAGACCGCAACGATCAGTTGGCAAACCAGGTGACGCGATACAAAGAAGTCGTCGACGCCGCCGGTTTGAACATGAACGACCCGCTCGATGGTGCTCCGCCAGAACGCAACGGCACCGTCTTGGTCGTCAACCGTCCTCGCAAGTTGGTCGAAGTGTCGATCGGCTACGACGATGGACTTCGCAACGGTCACTACTTGGAAGTCACCCGTGGTGGCCGCTATGTGACTCGTTTGAAAGTGCGTGAGACAGAACCGGATCGTGCGGTTGCTGAGATCATGCGGGACTACAGTGAAGGCGTAGTGGAGGAGGGCGATCGTGTCGACACTTCCATCGAGTGATGCTCCGACGGGCAAGCAACCACCGAGTGTTTACACGGTGATGTTGTTGCTGGCGATGTTGTTCATGTTGATCGCGGTCATCGCGATGTTCGTGGAACTGAATCGCTGGGGACCCGATTACTACAAAACCAACACGGCTCGTCCGACCGTGATGCTGACGACGAGCAGCCCCTTCCTGGGCTAATCCAAACCAGCCAAGACTGAAACCATCGCACCCAGACCCCGTGTCTGGGTGTTTTCATAGGTGCGTAGCATTTCCTTCTGCCCATAGCCAAGATCACCAGTTTCGGAATCACCGAAGGACGTCGATTTTAGAAGTGATCGATTTCTCAGGTAGGCCGGATCGAGCCGCTTCGGCGCTGCTCCGGCTGGTGAGCCGACACGTTCAGGCGAGTGTTGCGGGCTTTGCGTCGCAAAGCCTCCTTCATTCGGCCTCCGCAGACTAAGCAGGTCGGCAGGAATGATCGGGCATCATCATGTGAGCCGTTTGGGCGTTAGCCCCGGTTGTACGTGGGAAGAACGACGCTTACCGAAACAGTCCAAATGCCGAAAGACTCCTGCCGACCTGCTTAGCACGCTCAAATCGGTCGCTCAGAAGACTGACGGTCCCAAGATGGCCCTGTCCAGTTATTCGGCAGGCGAGTCGGGATCGACATCCGCGAGGTCGCTGGATCCGGTGATGGCTTCCAACAAGCGGTGGGTCAGTTCGGGCGATTTCTTGTTGGTAGGCCGCGATGCATCGGTGGGCCACCGCGTGATCGCTGCGACGCCCCCCAGTGGAGAAGTGTCAAAACGGATCGTGCCTCCACAGGAAAGCACGAGCTTGCGGACCATGGCCAATCCCATCCCGCCTTTTCCGCTCTGGCGATTTCTGCCCAGTGTCTCGAACATTCGAAAGACGCGTTCGCGGTGTTCGGGGGGAATGCCGTTGCCATCGTCCTCGACGATCACCTCGGCGGTTCCGTCCTCCGCCATCCCTCCGCGAATGATGATTTTTCCGGAAGGCCCCGGATGATGTTTGATGGCATTGTCAATCAAGTTCACCATCACACGCATCATCGGGGATGAGTTGCCAATGACGGTGGGCAGGTCGGAATCCAGCCGCACCTCGAAGTTCGGGTCGGCTTCGACGAACGCGATGGCTTCCAACACGATTTGGTTGAGGTCGACAGGTTCTGTCGATGTGTAGCTTTGGTCAATCCTGGCGTAGGCGAGCAAGCCATCCAGCAACGCTTGCATGCGTTCGATTTGTTTGCTCATCGTCGAGCAATGTTCCCGTACCGATTCAGGGACTTCGTTCCCGGATTCTTCGATGTCCTCGGTGATCCACGTCGCCAGGTTCTGCAGTCCTCGAAGCGGTGATCGCAGGTCGTGCGAGGCGACGTAGGCGAATTGTTCCAGCTCTTGGTTGCTGCGTTGCAGCGCTTCGTTGGTCTGGATGCTGGTTTCCAGAGCGGCGTCCAACGCCTGTTCGATCTCAATCCGACGAGTGATGTCTTGGTGGGTCCCGATCATCCGGACCAGTTTTCCATCGCTGTCATGAATGAAGTCGCCGATCGATTCAATCCAGCGATAGCAACCATCGGAATGCCGAAGGCGAAAAACGTTGAAATACGCGGAGGGATTTCCTTCGGTGACCGTCGCGAGCTGGGTGATTGCGCGATCGTAGTCGTCCGGGTGCAGGCGGTCCTTCCAGCTCTGGAGTGACCAGATGAAATTCGTTGGCAGACCCAGTTGGTGAAGCAACTCCTCTGAGACTTCCACTTCGGACGTCTCTACTTCAAAAACCCAATAGCCGAGCTTCGCGGTTCGGGTCGCAATTCGAAACCGAAGATTCGTTTCGATCAGTTGTTTTTCAATGTCCGTCGTCATGGTTGAAAATGTAGCACAAAGCCGGGGTGAGAGGGGGCTCGGACGTTCCGTTCTTCGGTTCTGGCGGTGCCCACCGAATCTGCTAATCTGGCGTCATGAACGCATCCCCCGACGAGCCAGATTTGGCATTTGACATCGACGCCCTCTTTTCGCATCTCGTGGAAGAGCAAGGGGGGGAGTTGTCTGTGCCGATGGATTGGACGTTCACCCTGCGAGGCGCCGAGATCGGGCAGTTGCGATCCATTGCCGAGACCCTGGATGACTATCTGTGCGAGCTGGAAGAGTCGGTCGAAGAGATCGATGAAAAGGGAAGGTTGTCGCTCGGACGGCCCATGTTGAGTGTGGTCAAGACCGGCGCGTTGGTGCCCAGCGAAGTGAAGAAGATCGCGGACCACATGCAACAGATCGCCGAACGCACCGGGATCGAATACGAAGGCGTGGAAGTGTTCGACGCGATCGATGACGATGAGCTGTTCGATTGGCTGAGTTTGGACGAAGCGGTGTGGCGACTTCGTCATTTCAGTGACAGCGGATTGAATCCCGGCGAAGAGCTGCCATGGGTGTTTCTGCTGATGGGGGAAACCCTGGAGCAAATGCAAAAGCTGGCGGTCGCCTTGGTCGAAGGTGGTTTCCCAAACAGCCAAGCCGACGAAGATCCGGACGAAGCCGGCCGATTTGGCGTCTTCGTGTTTCAAGAAGGCAGCAACGATGAAGAACGCTTGGCCGGTGCCCACAATCAAGTCATGAAGATTGCGAGGGAACATGGTGCCACGTTGGATGGCATTCAGTTCTTGTCAGAAGAGGACTTCGTGGATGTCACTGTCGATCTGGACGACTGATGTCTGACGCATGGGGTGAGAATTCCGGTTGAATCGGCGCACAAAAAAACGTGCGAGGATTGGAATCCTCGCACGTCTTGTTTGCTTTCGCCGAGCAGTCTCCGACTTGGAACCCCGGACAGTTATCAAACCGGAGTCCACCCGGCAGAACTTACCGCCTATCAGGAACAGTAGTCCCTGCTAAGTTCAGCTTAGAAGTCGATGACACAGCCCAAGTCGATGCCGTGTGTGTACAAGGAGCTGTCCTTGCGTTCTGACACGGGCTGGGCCAATGCTGCTCCTGGTGGGAACGTGATTCCGTCACCGTTGTAAACGTTGTTGATGTTGTCGCCTGACAGCAAGACGTCATCCCAGTAGATGAAGCTGTAGCCAACGGACATCGAAACGTTCGGGCGGAACTTGTAGCCCAATTTCACGTTCGCTTCAGGTGCGAAGGTGAATTTGTCTTCGTCCAGTGCGGTCGTGTTGTAGGTATCGCCCAAGGCAAGCACACCGCCGTCGGTCGACGTGGTGGTGACGAAGCCAGCGTCGGTGAAGGTTCGCAAACCTGAGCCGCGATAGATTTGTTCCATGTTGCCCAAGTGAACCTTGGTCAACGCTTTGAAACTCCACTTGCCACGGTTGACCATGGTTTCGAAACCAATCTGGCCACCATAGAAACGGTTTTCCGTTTCGATGTTGTCGTACAGAACGGTCGTGTCACCAATGTTGCCAGCGATTGCATCGGTGGTCTGGATGCTGGTGCTGTTGACGGTCAACGTGTCGTCGATCCCGAAGTGCGAGAAACCACCGATCAGGTCGGTGCGGAATCCCGAGCCGCTGAGCATCTTCATGCGGGCATAAGCTTCCGCAGCGTAGATGTCGAGCGAGCTTTCAGCGGAGAACGAGCCCTCGAAGTCGTCATTGCCGGCGACTCCCGTGCTGGCAATCAGGATGCTGTTGTCCGAGTTGATGTTCGTGTCATAGAACGGACGACCGTATGAGAACGCGTTGCCGTTGACGGTGCCGCCGGAGCTGGCGTCTTCGCTGCTTTCGCTGAGCCACCAGAAACGGCCGCCGATTCCGAAGTCGTCGTTCAGGTTGCGGCCGAAGTCCAAACGGAATCCAGCACTCAAGTCGCCGCCGATGGATTCGTCACCACCAAACAGGGTGGTGGTGCCAGCGACATCCAGCTCAGGGTCGGTGCCCGCTGCACTTTGAGTGATCAAAGGTGTGGTCGAGCGTGCTTGGGTGAACCACAACAACGCTTCCGCGGTCATCCACACATCGTGCTTTTTCAGCATTTTGCGAACGGGTCGTTGGCGGCATTCGCCACAGTTGCCGCCGCAAGCCGATCCGCAGCTGCTGGCCATTTCGTAGCTGTTGCCACAATCGCCCGTGCTGCATCCGCCGCCGTTGCTGACGATGTAAGAATCGTCCATCATCGGAGACGGGGTTGGAACACCGCTGCCTAGTTGTTGGTCACCCACAAAGGCAACCGGCTGAAGCGATTGTCCTTCGTTGCCGTAGAAGGAAGCCGCCATGTTGTCGGCGGAATAGTCGACGTCGTCATAAACGATGTCGCCTTCCTCTGCGGACACCGGTGCAGCACCGGTGTAGTATTGAGTCATGTCCGAGTTGCCTTGATCCGCCGCCGAGGCGGATCCTGCTGACAGCATGGCTGCCAACGCGAGCAACTTCCATTTCGTCGTTTTATTCGTTTCCATTGGTACTCTCGTGTAGTCCGGGAACACGGGATTCATCTGGTTAACTGTTTCGACCAGAATCAGCGGACCATTCAGAACCAACCCTACCCTTGGAACAGCCGACGTAGATTGCCTGTTTTGAACCCCAGGCGTGGTACAAGTTCGCTATCTCCCCTGAAAGCCAGATAAAATGGTGTTTCACGGCGATTGGAGGTCGCTCTGCGTGCGATCTCGTGCGTAAAAATGGTAATTCTTTGCATCGCTTTTCTTCCGTTGGCCCGCTCGATGTCCGAATCTCCCGCTCGCGAAACGACCAACCCAGACGATTCTGACGAATTGAATTCGCTCGATCCCCTCGCTCCCAATGAGCCGTTGGAGGAATCGGAAGTGACGGATGCTGCCACCACGGCTCAGGCGGTGGTGCGCCGTTCCAGCGATCCCTCGGCGAATAAAAAGAAGTGGACCAAGGCGTCCAATTGGCGACCACGAATGGTTCGTTGGCAGCGGCAATTGGTTCGGGTCAACGCACTTGAAAGCACACTGCAGGCGGAAGACGACGTGACGTTGCGAAAGCGAAGTTTGGCGCTTCGTTACCGCGCGATGGCCGGTGAGAAACTTGGCGAACTGCTTCCCGAAGCCTACGCCCTGTGCCGCGAGGCCGGGCGGCGAAGTCTCTCGATGCGTCACTACGACGTTCAGATCCTGGGGGGCATCGCCTTGTTCGAAGGCCATGTCACCGAGATGCAAACCGGGGAAGGAAAAACGCTGACCGCGACGCTGCCGCTGTACTTGCACAGCCTGGTTGGCAAAGGGGCTCACCTGGCCACGGTCAATGACTACCTGGCCCGACGGGACGCCGAGTGGATGATGCCACTGTTTGAGATGCTGGGCGTGTCTGTGGGCATCATTCAAACGGAAGACGACCAGGGAAGTCGCCGGAAGAGTTACGGCGCCGCCATCACGTACGGAACCGCCAAGGAATTTGGTTTCGACTTCCTACGTGATCGTCTGTTGTTGCGTGCTCAAAACCGAATGCAGACGGAAATGCTCGGCAGCGGCGACGGTGGGTTCAGCAATTCCGGTGACCAAATCGTGATGCGTGGCATGCACTTCTGCTTGGTCGATGAGGCGGACAGCATTCTCATTGACGAGGCCCGGACGCCGCTGATCATCGGCAGCATCGAAGACACCGTCCGCGACCAAATCATTGAGACCTACCTGTGGGCCGCGGAGCACGCGCCAAGTTTTGATTTGGATGATCACTTTGAGATCGACGACGAAACCAAACGCTACGAGTTGACCGCGCGTGGTCGCAGCAAAGTTCGAGCCCTACCGAAGAGCGATCTGGTTCGCACGATGGGCTTGGTTGACATGTACGAGTACATCGAACGATCGATTAAAACGCACCGTGAGTTCTTGCTGGATCGCCAGTACGTGATTCGTCCTAGCGAGAAGGACCCGAACGTGGACGAGATTGTGATCGTCGATGAGTTCACGGGCCGTTTGGCAGAAGGACGCAAGTGGCGGGACGGCATCCATCAATCGATCGAAGCCAAAGAAGGTGTTGAGATCAGCGTGCCAACCGGGCAAGCCGCTCGGATCACGGTACAGGACTTGTTCCTGCGTTACCCACACTTGGCGGGGATGACAGGAACGGCGGCAACCAGTGCCAGCGAGCTTCGCAAAATTTATCGCACGCCCGTTGTCCGTGTGCCCACCAACCGGCCCCCACAACGGGTCCAATTGCCGTCTCGGGTTTTCGGGACATTGCAGGCGAAGTTTGAAGCGATTGCAAAAGAGGTGGCAGAGGTCCATGCAACGGGACGGCCCGTTTTGATCGGAACGCGTTCGATTGATAAAAGTGTGCTGTTGTCGAAGTTGCTGGATGAGCTGAGCATTGAGCACGAAGTGCTGAACGCCAACAATGTCGAACGGGAAGCGGACATCGTCGCGGAAGCAGGCGGGAACGGCAAAGTGACCGTGGCGACCAACATGGCCGGTCGCGGTACCGACATCAAGCTTTCCAATGATGTCGAACAGATCGGCGGGATGCATGTGATCTGCACCGAGCTTCACGACGCGGCTCGGATTGACCGCCAGTTGATTGGGCGTTGTGGACGACAAGGTGACCGTGGATCGTATCGCCAGTATTTGTCGTTGGACGATGACATCTTGAAAGGCGGCTACGGGGCGATCAAATCCGAGAAGCTCAAGAAACGCGGCGAAGCGACCAGCGGCAGTGTCGATCGTTTGGCCGCGATGTTCCACCGGGCCCAACGCAAAGTGGAACGCCGGCATTTTCGCGATCGGATGGTGTTGATGCACCACGAGAAAGAACGCAAGAAAATGCAGCGTGAGATCGGCCAAGATCCGTACCTGGATACTCCGGACTGATCGCCCGCCGCCGGATAGAAATGGAGTGCCGCGATCGCCCCGGATGGGGCCGTCTTCGGTAGCTCGGGGCGGAAGCCCCGAGATCCATGTCGAGAATCGGCCCGTCGCCCCGGAGGCGGCCGTCGTGGGGTGCGGTGTGGTGCCTCGCTGACGCGTCGGGTTTCCATTTGCACCTTTGGTGCGTTGCCGCGATCGCCCCGGATGGGGCCGTCTTCAGTAGCTCGGGGCGGAAGCCCCGAGATCCATGGCGAGAATCGGCCGTCGCCCCGGAGGCGGCCGTCGTGGGGTGCGGTGTGGTGCCTCGCTCACGCGTCGGGTTTCCATTTTTTCTGGTCGCACGAGCACGAGCACGCATGCTCATTCGGTGACAGGCACGGTCACGACTCCAAGCGATCTTCTAAACGCTCAATCGAGATCGCTTTGCCGTCGGCGTCGGCTTCGATGATCGCGCCGCACAGCCGCACGTCTCGCGTGGCGACGTGAAAGTGGCACGGTTCGAAGCTGATCGTCGTGTTGGTCACACGTTTGATGTCGCGACCGATGATGCTGTCGTAGGGGCCGCTCATTCCCACGTCGCATTGAAATGCGGTTCCGCCGGGCAGCACGCAACTGTCGGCGGTGGGGACGTGCGTGTGGGTCCCCAGGACGGCGGTCACGCGGCCATCGAGGTAACGTCCCAAGACCTGTTTGTCACTGGTCGCTTCAGCGTGCACATCCACCAAGATGCACCGCGGGTTTTCAGCGGCCATTTCCGCGAGTGCGGCATCGACCGCAGCAAATGGGCAGTCGACTGGACGCATGAAGACGCGTCCGAGCAACGAGATCACTCCCAATTTTCCGGCGGGGGTTTGCACGACCGTCCAGGACTTTCCCGATGAACTTTCGGGGTAGTTGGCTGGTCGTACGATCCGTTGGCTGGATTGCAGGATCGGGATGATTTCTTTGCGGCGATACAAGTGATCGCCCATCGTCATCGCGTCCACGCCGGCTTCCAGCAGGCGGCGATACTGACGAGGCATCAGCCCCGCGCCATCGGCCGCGTTCTCCGCGTTGATGACCACCGCATCCAGGCGGTGTTGCTTGCGGAGTTCCCCGGTCCGCGCGAGCACGCCGGAGTAGCCGGGTTTGCCGACGACATCGCCGAGAAACAAAAAACGCACGCGGAGTCCTTGCGAGGAAGGTCGTTGCCAAAGTGCACGCCAACGAAAATGGCGTGTTGTAAGTGGCGTGCTTCAGGGCTTACCAACGAAGACCAAAACGTTCGCCGCCACTGGGGCGATCGTTGCCGCCTTTGAGTGGTCCGGAATGCGAAGCTTTGACCGCCAATTCGCGTGGAGGTTCCATGACTTCGTCTTCCTGCACTGCCCCTTCCACGGCGGGTTTCGCAGTGGCGGCTTTGATCGACAACCCAACTTTTTGGGAATCACGATCGAAGCTCATGATTTTCACGTCGACTTCATCGCCAACGTTGACCACGGAGCTGACGCGTGAAACGCGGTGCGTTGCCAATTCGCTGATGTGGCAAAGCCCCTCGACGCCCGCTGTCAGACGCACGAACGCACCGAACTCGGCGGTCCGGGTGACTTCGCCCTTGTGCACCGATCCGACGGCGAACATGGATTCGGCTGTGTCCCAGGGGTTCTCGAGCAAATCGCGATAGGTCAGCGACATTTTGCCGGACTGCTTGTCGATCTTGTCGACGCGCACCTTGACGTTCTGGCCTTCTTCGATGACTTCGCTGGGGTGTTTGATTCGTTCCCAGCTGAGTTTGCTGACGTGAATCAATCCATCGAGTCCGCCGACGTCGACGAACGCACCAAAGTCGCGAACGCTGCGAACGACACCTTCGAGGATGTCACCGGGTTCGATCTTTTCGAGTTGTTCTTGACGTTTGACTTCGCGTTCTCGTTCCAGAATCGCACGTCGTGAGAGGACCAGGTTGCCACGGCGAGCGTTGGCTTCGGTGACCAAGCAAACCATTTTCTGGTCGACGAACTCACTGCAGTCTTCGACACGGTATTCCGAGATCTGGCTGATCGGCATGAATCCGCGAACGCTGCCGACTTTGCATTCCAAGCCGCCGTTGTTGTGGCCGGTGATGGTGGCTTCGACCACGCTGCCTTCGTCAATGTCGTCCCAGTCAGAGACCTCAGTCGCTTTGCCAGGCAGGCTGCACGAGTACAGGCCGTCCTCGGAGTTGATGCCGCGAACGATGACTTCGATCGATTGACCGGGGACCGGTTCTTCTTCGGTGAATTGCTCGAAAGCGACGGTGCCCTCATCGGGACCGCCGAGACTGACGAACACGTTGTCTTGGTGGGTCTTGATCACTTGAGCGTGAACGCGAGCGCCTTCCGAGAGCGGTTCACGTCGATCTGGCAACCCTGCGTTGCCGCCGAGAATGGTGTCCAGGTCGGCTTCCGCCAGGGTGGCCTCCAGTTCGGCTTGCAGGTCGTCGCTGAGTTCATCACGAACGTTGGGGACCGCGGTTTTCTTGTGTTGCGGAACGTAGGGCTTGTCGCCCTTCTCGCGATTCTTTCCGCCGGCCAAGCGTGGCAACGGGGCATCTTTGCCGCCCGATTTGCCTTCGCCAGGTTTGCCGCCTCGTTTCCCTTTGTGTTTGACCTTGCCGCCTTCCAGCTGTTCGGTCGAAACCGCAGCGGGAGAAACGGGTTTGGCAACGCCCAATCCGCGTGCCGCCAAGGGGCCGCCGCCGATTCGGGGCAGCGGGGCCTTGGATTTCTTGGGGCCGCTCGGTTTGGAAGGGCTCGGTGGAGCCTGTTCCGTTGGAGGTTGCGCCGCCGACTCAGCAGGAGGCAACTCAGCAGGAGCCGACTCTTGCGAGGCGGGCGTCCCTGGTGCGGAGGCTTCCGGGGTCGGGGCGTCCGAGGATGGGTTCTCGGCCGTTGCGTCGGTGGATGGTTCGCCGCTGCTCATGGACAGTCAGGGGGGATCTGAGAAAGAGTGGAATGGCAATCGCGCCAGAGGCGTCTCGCAGTCTAGCAATCAGGAGGGCCACTCGGTAGCCTTCGGTGGATCTGTCCTCGCACAATCCGCCGACAACCTTCGAGACCATGCCTAACTTTGACGATTGCACGTCTTCTTCCGCATCAAATTCGAACGATTGGCCATCCTGGTTGACCGATTTGGCCCCGACGGTCGCTGAACCCTGGTTCGCGGCGATCCAGGCCGCTGTTTTGCCGGGTTTGGGCGACGGCCCCACCAATCGCGAATTGGTGGAGCTTCTGGAGGGTGATTCTGCAAAGTCCTTCACGCCGCTGCAGCGCAGCGGTCTGTGGTTGTTGGCGGGGGACCTGGATCGGTCCCACTCAATCAGCCAAAACGAAAAATCGCCCGAAGGGAGCTTTTGGCACGGGATCATGCACCGCCGCGAAGGTGATTTTGGCAATGCCAAGTATTGGTTCCACCGGGTTGGCCGGCATTCCATTCTGAGCGATTTGTCGGGCAGGTACCCGGAACTGCATTCCGACGCCGATGAATTTGTCGATCGGGTCGCGCACGCGGTTCGAACGGGCGAACAGGTCGAGGCGTGCCAACAAGTCCAGTGGACCGAGTGGCAATGGCTGATGAACGTCAGCTGAACGGATTTTGGCGGCGCGAATTCGTCGCCATCTTTGCCAACAGGTAGCCGGATTCGCCAAGAATTCGGACGAGCGTCATCCCTGTCGATTGGTGGTCCCTCACCGAGACGAACGCAACCGAAGCGGCGCCATTTGGCTGGAGAATCAAGACGCCTCGCTTTGTTCCAAAGCATCGGTTGGGGTGCCATGTGAGACATGGCCTACGGCAAACAGCCTGTCGCTCAGTGGTCTCCACCGAGCGGAGCTTGAGCGTACATCAAACCAGCCTAACCAACCTCGCCAGGCGACGAGCTATTTCCCAGCGACTCTGGCTTTGGTGGGACGCTGGACGTCGGAGATCAGGCCCATCATTTCCCACATCCGGATGACACCCCAGGACATATCAAACTCGTACCACTTGTGACCGTGGCGGGCTGATCGTGGGGTGGCGTGGTGGTTGTTGTGCCAGCCTTCGCCGTGGCTGATCAAGGCCACCAACCAGTTGTTGGTGCTGTGATCGCGAGTCTCGTAGTTGCGATAGCCAAACACGTGACCGAGTGAATTGACCGACCATGTTCCGTGCAGCACGAACACGGTTCGCATCGCCACTCCCCAAACCGTCCAAGAAAGCAGGTAGCGATAAGATTCTGCCCAGCTGCCACCGCTGACCAAGTAGCCAACCAGGCCGCCGACCAGCGAAATCATGATCGCGTGAATCAGAAAGACGAAGAACCACCCGTCTTTGCGTTCCAATTTCAAGTAGAAACGGTCTCGGAGTAGATCGCGAACGTACCGTTCGTAGTGGCTGGTTTTGTCGAGGTTTTTGTGTCGGCAAACGACCCAGCCCATGTGTCCCCAAAGGAAGTTGACCAGCGGCGAGTGCGGGTCGGGTTGGTGGTCACTGTGTTGATGGTGCATGCGGTGAATGGCAACCCAGCGAGCTGGGCTGTCTTGGAGATTGCACATCCCAAGAATCGCCAGCGTGTGTTCCATCCACTTCGGACACTTGAAGCCTCGATGGGTCAGCAAGCGGTGATAGCCAATCGTGATTCCCAGCATTCCAAACAAGAAGTGGCCAGCGATCCCGGCGACGAGACCCGACCACGTGAACAGGTACGAAAACCACATCGGCACGAACGCGGCCAGGGCGACCAGGTGGACCAGCGACAACACGATCACGTATCGCCACATGATCCGCAGGGGCTCGGTTTCTTCGGGGCGAGGGATCCGCTGGGGGTCGCGACCGGTTTCGTCGATCGCCATGGCTTCGGTGGGGACGGCTCCGGAACCGAAATCATTGGATTCGTCGCAGACCAGAGTGTCCCGTTTGGCGGATTCAGGTGGTGCGGGGGCTTCGGAAGTCGACATCGTCAAAACCAGGGTGAATTGGAATTCATGGCCCAAAGGGAATTGAAATCCGCGGGTTGGGCGACTGTTTGGGACCCATGCTAGCTAGCTTTGGAACCGCTCGGGAGGGTGATTGGCAACAAATCCCGCGCAACCAGCCCATGCGCCCAAAAAAAGTGCCTGTTTTCGATCCCGCTCACTTAAAACGCGAGTCGAATGGCACGTGAAAACAGGATTCGCATTTCAGGGGGGGTGAGGGGGCTTGCACTGGGCTGTCAAAAGGCTGGTATTGACACCGCTTTGGACTGCGCAGGTTTTGTTCCTCGACTTCGCCCCAACGGGGAAGTCCTATGCCAGCCCAGGGCAACGCCCTGGGTTATGGCGGGACCAAGATTACAAAGCCCCAACGGGGGCGGTCCTAGCGGGTTTTGGGGAGTTTTTCTTAGGGTCGCCCCGTTGGGGCTTGTGTCGGAATCTCCGTCACGAAACCCCAGGCGATGCCTGGGGCTATCTTAGATCTGCCCCGTTGGGGCGTAGGACAGAACAAAGATCAACGTCGCATTTTCCGTGTCAATGCCAACCTTTTGACAGCCCAGGCTTGCCCTGGGCTGTTCAATCTTTGGGGTTGCAGCGTTTCTGGTGTGCGCAAGTTTCTGTCTCGCATCAACAAGTCACCTCTCCCTCAGCTTTGCTGGGGGAGAGGTCGAACAGGACGATGGAGGCCCTGTTCGGGTGAGGGGGCGATTCACAGCAAACCGGCTTTTGGACCTCGTTTCACACATCGCGTGCCGCCTCACCCGGATCTCGCTGAACGCTCGCTCCGACCTCTCCCCCAACTTCGTCGGGGGAGAGGTAACAGGCAAGAAACTGTCCACGAAAACGCTGTGTCAACACGAGTTTTTGAACAGCTCAGGCTTGCCCTGTCCTGCCAGCGACATTGCCACTGGAGGCCAACCGACGTTGTGGCTCACGAATTCTGGCGATTGGCTCGCTTTCGCAGCGGGCAGCTCACGATCCGTCAGGCTGTCACGGAACGCAAAAAGGCGACGCATCCATTGAAATGCATCGCCTTTGCTTGATTTTGCTGGGAAGGAGCCAGAAGCTCCCGCCTCGACTACTTTTTCTTCTTGTCGTCGGCTTCGTCGGCCTTTTTGACCTTCTTCTTTTTCTTCAACGAGACTTTCAGAACACGTGTCTTCGGCATGCCGATGATGCTCGATTCTTCGTTGAACTTGTCGAGATCCTTCATACGCTCAACACGTTCAGCACGCGTCAGGACGTTGCGACTCTTAATGGCCCCGGCTTGCACCTTGAGGCTGCGATCCATGGTCATGGCGAAATGTGTCAAAATCGAGGGGGAAAGCGGACGGTCAAGTCGAACAGGTTATCGACAGTTTGATTTGCTGGCAAGTCGTAAGTCCAGCGGTTGTCGTGTGTCCAGTCACAATCGGCGATATTTACCGGTCGGCCCCCGAAATCACGCGTGAAAACAGGGGCCCTCTGGATCCAAGGCCAGATTAAGCGGCTTGCAACGATCGGTGCTGGCTTGCGTAAGTCACCCATTCGGTGACTTCTTCGAGATCAGGCAGTTTGCCGCCGCGAGCGATTCGCTTGCCTTCTCGAGAATGGGAGATCGCGTCGACTTCGCCAAACAGCGTCACTGGGTTTTGGTCCGCCAACTCTTCCGCGGAGGTGACTCCGGCGGCGACCAGGAACTGGGCGTCATGGCCTCGCATCATTGGCACACGACAAACGAGGGTGGTTTGTTGTTGCCATGTGAGCACGGTTTCGGCGTCGACCCGGCGGTGGTTCAGCTGCTCTGCGACCTTCTCAGGGGCCGATTTCAGCAGGTCATCGACGGTGTAGATTCCGATTTCGTTGAGTCGCTCGGCCATCCGAGGTCCGATCGACGGTGCGTCGACGACGTCGCTGGCTCGTTCCAGGTAAAAACGCAATTCGGTTTCATTGCTGGAGCTCGAGCGTTCAGACCGTTCGGCTCGCTCGGTGCGTTCCCCGCGAGATTCACGTTCTGCTCGAGGCTGACGTTCGCCACGCGATTCACGTTCGCTGCGGGAGCTGCGTTGGCCGCGGCTGGATTCATGCTCACGCATCGAGACCACGCCTTGGGTCCGATTCGCGGAACCGTTGCCGTTTCCGTTGCCGGATCCACTTCCATAGCCGCTGCCAGATCCAGAACCGGATCCAGAACCAGAGCCGTTTGCGGAACCGTGGCCTGAACCGTTTCCATTCGCTGAATTGGTGCGTGTGCGGCCGCTCGACTTGCGGGTGACCGAGGTGCGAGTGCGTCCTGAGCGACCGCTTTCACTGTCGCGGCTGGACGTTGTTCGTGATCGGGTGCGTTCGCTTTCGCGTCGCTTGCTTTCACGCAGCGATTGCATCTCGTTTGCCAACTGACGACTGCGACGGGCTGATTCGACTTCGTAGCGTTCTTGGTCGAATGCGTCATCGTCACGAAGGTCCAGGTCGCGATCGATCGCATGGCGTCCGCCAGCCGAACGGCCGTTGAGCGAGTGTGCTCGTCGCGAACCGGAGTTCAATGTGCGGCCATCAACGGTTCGAGTTCGAGTGCGTGCTTGGGCGGATTGGTTGGCCGACGCGATCCAGCTGGTGATCCGGGAAAGTTCGTAGCTGGTTCCGCTGAGCAAGATGCGTTGACCGCGTTCAGTGGCCAGGAACGTTTTGACCTGGTCCAGCAAATCGCTGGGGTGAATCGCTGCCAATTGTGCAGGATCCGTGACTCCGCAACCGACCAACACGCGAGCGTCAAAGCCTCGCAATTGAGGCACACGGCACATCAGTCGGCATTCAGATTGCCAACGACGAATGGTACGAGCGTCGACACCGGCCAGTCCGAGTGTGTCGGCCAATCGGTTGCTGTCTTGGCTCATCAAGTGAGTGATGTGCGAGATGCCGATCCGGCGTAAGCGAGCGGCCGCGACTCCATCAATCGACGGTGCCGAATCGATGGGGCTGTCGACGGTCAAGAAGAACGGTGTCTCGTTGACTTCGGTTTCGGCAGCATGCCCATTTGCCAGAACACCATGTGCGTTGGTCGCGTTTCCGTTCATTGGAATCGTCGACGACGTTTGGTCGGCGTAGTAGTACCCATCGCGATACTCGGTTCCCGAAGGAGCGTGGTCGGTCGCCGACGCAGGGTGGCTGGGGACGAAGCCGTTGTGCGAACTTCCGTTGTGGGAGTGGCCGTGGACGGTGGTGTGCACCGAAGCCGCCGGATAGACGGAAGGTTGCTCGTGGGAAGGTCGTGTTCCGCGGATGGGGGCCGGACCGCTGACCCATTGGTCTTCGTCCAGTCCAGCCGTTTCGCGGTACGCGGCTTCGAACTCATGGTTCACGTCAGCGGAGGCACCATGGGCCCAACGCGAGCGGTCGCCGGTGCCAAGTTCCGTTTGGCTGTCCAGTCCGTGAGGCCCGACGTAGCGATCGTGGCGACGACCGTTTCGCCAAACCGGCTGGTGAGCGTGAACGACCCGCGAGGAGTGCAAGCGGAAAGTTCTCGCGCCGCTGCGTGAGAGCGACGATGCGAGTGGTTCGTGGCTGGTCAGCAACACGATTTGTCGACCCGACGATGCGTAGTCGGACAACGCGGATGCAATCGCGTCGCCAGTCACACCTTCGGCGGTCCAAGGGCGGAAAGCATCGTTGAGCCCATGCATGTCGGTCCGACTGTCCACGGCCGCAAACATTTCGCGATGCGTTTCCAAGACCAACGGCACCGCACGTCCGGTGCGATCCATCAATTCACCGGCGGCCATGCGAACGGCCATCGCGGCAATTGCACGGGTGACGCCGGGCAGGCTCGCTTCGTCCTGGTCGTCGATTCGGACGTGGACTTGTCGTCCCGCTGCCATCGCTCGGGTGTTGGTGAATCGCTGTTCGGCGTGGCTGTGGCCCAGCGTGTGTGGGTCAACGTTGACGGCTGAGGTGGTCCAGGTCACGCGGCGATGGCGTCCACCGGACAATCGAACCAACCAGCGGCTGGCCAATTCCACCAGCGACGATTCGGCTCGCGTTGCCGGGCGATAGCGGTTCAGTTCCGTGATCAGTTCATCACGTCGACGAAGCAATTCAGTGCGCCGCGTGTTGTGAATCACTGGACGAGGTGCAGGGCGAACAGGAACGTCTCGGGGAATCAATTCCAGTTCGTGCTGGCGAGTGGCCAGGATTTGCAGTTCGCGATCGATTCGGTGCAGGCGTTCTTCGACCGAATTTACATCGAATGCCGATTCTGGCATTCCGATGGGGTAGTCGACATCAACGATCGGCAGCGAGCGAAGGCTACGGCGAACGCGGGCTGTTTCGTCCAGCACACTTCGCAGTTGAGTTTCCGTTTGGTTCAGTTCGCTCAAGCGAGCGTTCCGTTCAGCGACCCAGTCTGGGTGATGTCCGGTGAGGGTGGCGAAGTCGTGCAGTTCGCTTCGCGATGCGGCCAACTCTTCAACAATCCGAGCACGGTCGATCAGCAATTGATCCAGGGTGTCTGCGAGTTGACGCGTGACGTTGTCGACGTGATCGGCGACCACGTAGGGCGAGCGGCGAAGTTCCGAACGAATCTGACGCAGCGTCGCAGCCAATGAGCTTTGACGGTTCCAAGCACCACGCAGTGGTTCAAAGGTGAGCGGGTCGACCGAGCCGGTTCCGAGATCCGTCGATTCGCGTTCGATGCGACCCAGCAACCAATCGATTTGCTGAGTGGCGGAATTGATTCGCAAATCAATGTCGTCGATCTGGTGCAGAGGGCGATACGCGTCGCGATAGAAATCATCCCAAGCGTGATCAACCGAGTGGCGGTCAATGGCGTGGATGAAGTGGTCGTATCGGCGACCCCGAATTCCGTCGATGTCGACGGACGGAGTGTGTTGACGAGCAGTGGCGATCGAATCTCGGAGCCCGCGAATTTCGGCCAACGTGCGACGCAGTTGAATGATTTCCGTGTCCGCGTGACGCAGTTGGTCGCGCAGTTCTGTGGCTGACAGCTTCGCGGCGTAACGCAGGTCAGAGGTCACGTAGCCACTGCCGGTGTGGTGATCACGGTGAACGGGATCGTACGCCAGTGGATCGGTGCCATACCGGAAGGGCTGATTCGCGTAATCGGAACGAGGCGCCGAATAAGCTTTCGCGTCCAAGTCGGCGATCCAGCGTTTCAGACCAGCCGCACGGGCACGCAAAGAGTCGGCTTGCGAGTGCAGTTCGTGCAAGCGTTGGGTGTGTTGACGCCGGCGTTCGGCGTGAATGCTGTCGTACCGGGTCACACGTGAACGCTGGGCGTGGATCGCATTGCGGCGAGCGGTCAGCGATTCACGCAGACGCAAGGCTTCGACGCGTTGCCGATCGATGTCAGCCAGTTCACGTTGGATTTGCTCGGCGCGTTGTGTGGCTTCGGTCCACTGAGCGTCGTGTTCCAGCGAGTTGTCGTACCAGTCCGACGATTCGAAATCTTGGCTTGGCAGAGTCGCCAACTGGGCTTCGATGTCAGCGAGTTCCGAACGCAACGCACGCCGGCGACGGTCATCGCTTTCCGTGAAGGAGTGAGCTGACTCACCGGAGTGAACGGAGTTGCTGTAGGCGGGGTGGCTGTGGGTGTAACGAGCCGTTTCTGTTTCGTAGGGCAGCGTTGCGAGGCCTTCCCGGTCCAATCCTGATTGAATGCAAGCGGCGACCACACGAGAAACGCTGGTCACGGTCGTGTCGACCATCACGCCGTCAACGATGGACTCGGGCATTTGCACGCTGCGTAGAGCGCGGGCTGCCAGGGTTGTGTTGGATTTGGAGGGGGAGGCTTCGCTGGAATCGCCGAACCAGCCGTCGTGATAGCCTTCCCACGCGGTGGTGGTTTCGCTGCGTGGTTCGAATTCCACAGTGCGACGGCCCTGTGAAGTGCCATCCGCTTCGCGGCGACAGTGCACCCAGCCGTTGTTGTCGACCCAGACAACTCGTCCGGTCGATCCACTGAGCATCCCAGTGGGATAGTTTCGGGAAACCAAAGAGTCGCGAAGGAAACGGCTGATCGCGGTCTTCCCCGATCCGATGGGGCCGAGCACCACGTTCAAGTGGTGAGATAGTGGTCCAAGTTCGACCCGGTTCAATGGGCCATGATTGTCGATTTCGATTCGATCCAACAACATCGCAAAACGCTCCTTCCGTGGCTGCGCGTGATCACGCCCTGTGAGGGTCCAAGGTCCTGGGCAAAGAAAAGCGGGCCATCCTGCCCACTCGCGGGAACCTTTGCCGGATCCTGTGTTCACCACTGGAATGGGTGAACTCGGGCAGACTTTAGACGAATCGGCAATTTTGTGGAAAGGCCGATTTCGTGAAACTGCGGCAAGACCAATCAATCATTTTGGGGATTGTTGGCCGCTCGAGGAAAAAGAAGGACACCGGCTCAAATTGATTCGCATGAATTCAGTTCGTTCGGTGGGGAGAGGGATGGAAGCGTTTGGGGAAGTCATTCTCGACGTTTTGACGTTTCCGGCCGTTTGGTCAATCCGCCGGTGTCTCGCTCGGCAGTTGCGTTTGCGATTTCTTTGGACTGTCAAATTGGCGGAAGCGTTTAGTTGTTCGATTCGTCGTTGGATGAGGAAAGAAAATTTGTTGGTTGCAACATGGAGCTTGTTCGAATTCGCCGGACGCTCGATTTGCATCAACTCACACAGTGGCTTTGGGAGGTCCAGGTAGAGCAGGCGATGTTGATCGGTTCGCCAGAGTCCAAGTCGGTGATGGGCGTCCTGTTTTCTTTTGAAAAGTGCCTCTTCTTTGCGTTGCATCTCCGATCGGTTTTTGCACCTTTGGCGGAAGTCCGCTCGAGCATCGTCGTTGAAGTTGATGTGGGAAGGCGGAAGGGGAGTGTTGATTGGATGTTCATTGTCTCAGAGGTGTTTCACATGTTCTTTCCTGCCTGCGGGGCGTCGCCATTGATACAGAACATCAGTTGCGATTGGTGGCGTTGCTGTGCTAAGCCCTTGGGAGTTGAGCAGATCCTCAACCGGTTTCATGCCGAAACCGCCTCCCCTGACGTCCCACCTCGCAATCACCAGAACGCGCGTCCGATGTTTCGGAAACCGCTGCATCATCGACTGCCCACCCAACGCCACGGTCACCGCTGCGCCAGACGGTGCCAAGAATCCTTTTTATGGCAAGTGTTCAGGTTGCGAACGATCGAAGAACCGAATGCCCTTCGATCTGTTCGCAGGGTTTCCCCTCGATCGATTGTTTCAATCGCCGTGTTCGGCGTGATGGTGTGTTTGTTTTCAGGTTGTGGGACGACCCAAGAACGGCAAGCGACCGAGCAACTGTTGTTGTCGGATGCCGTTGACCGCAGTGTTTCGACGATTGACTTTCGACCGTTGTCAGGTGAGAAGGTTTACCTCGACACAAGCTACCTTCGTTCGGCGAAGGTGGCCACGATTGTGAATGCGGATTACGTGACAAGTGCACTGCGTCAACAAGTCATGGCGGCAGGCTGTTACATGCAAGATGCCGCGACCGATGCGGACATCATCATCGAGGCTCGGATTGGAACGCTGGGGTATGACGACCACCGCGTGACGTTGGGTGTTCCGGAGAACAATGCAATCAACTCGACGGTTTCGTTGCTGCCCAGTACTCCATCGGTTCCTCAGATCCCGGAAATTGCCATCGCTCGTCGTGACGCCCGTGAAGGGGCCGCGAAAGTGGCCGCGTTTGCTTACGACCGAAAGACTCGCGAAGCCGTTTGGCAATCTGGAATCAGTCAGTCGCGATCCACCGCACGAGACACTTGGGTTTTGGGCGTGGGACCGTTCCAAGGTGGCTCGATTCGTGAAGAAACTCGTTTGGCTGGGAGCAAGTTGATTCACTTTGGGCGCCGTTCCACCGGATCACCTCCCACTCAATTCTCTCGTCCACCAGTCGATTACACGGCCGAAACGCGGTTCGACCACGGTTGGCCTGTATTGGGTGGTGACAACGGAAGCATGATTGGTGGCGGGTTGCTGCCGGGAGAACCGTTGCCGGGCGTCGATATTTCATCTGAGATGATCGCGAGTGATGCAGCAGGCGGCGAAGAGGGTGGTGCCGACAAAGACGCTGACACACCGGAATCAAAGGAATCCAAACCGGCTGCGGAAATTGCGGCCGAGCCGAAACCGAAGGACAAGAAGGTCCGTTGACAAGCTTCAAGAATCACTCGATTCATGATTCGCCCTTTTCCTGAAAGAGGCAACTTCTGTACAGGCGTTAGACGAAGGTTTGTCCAGCAGTTGTTTGCGACGCAACAACATTATCGCTGCCTTGTTCACGCAATGCATTTCATCGCCGTGCAATTCATATTCATGCATTTACATTCCATGCGTTCGACTCATCCCCTCCAACGAATTCTGTTCGCGTTCGCCGGATGGCTTGCACTCACCGCCTGTGTGTCCGCGCAATCAAGTCCTGGTTGGCAAACGGGCCAATCGACATTCAATGGCTCGGGGTACGATTTGCCTCCGTCGCTGCCCTCGCCTGCAGCGGTTCCTGTACCTGAGAGTGCGCAGCCCACGGCGACGGATTCCTTGGATTTGCCAGCGGATGCGTCGGGGCAGCAAACCTCGATGGATTGGAACGAATTGCCAGCGGGATGGAACGATGGATTTGGGTTGTCTCCCGCCCAGTTGGAATCGCCGATCCTTGATGCCCCGTTGCCTGACAGCGTGATTCAATCAACCAGCTATTCCGATGTGGTCGCATCCGGGCAAGTGGTCGAGTCCCCTCCTTTGGAAGAAGAGGTGGTGAGTTGGTACCAGCGACCTTGGGTTTGGATGACCAAGGGTTGGAAGAACCACGCTGAGTTTGGTTTGGACGGCAGTTCTGGCAACGCAGACACATTGGCGCTGCAGACCGGGTTGGAGATGAAACGCAAAACCGACAAGTACACCTTGGCATTGGATTTTGACTATCGACAGGCCAGTGCCAGCGACGTCATCACCGAGGACAACGGGCGATTCAATCTGGACTACGACCGTTTGATCAAGGATTCCAATTGGTCGGTGTTCGGGAAGTTTGGGATGGAGTTTGACAAGTTCAAATCCTTCGATCTGCGTTTGAACCTGAATTCAGGTTTGGGATACTACTGGATTCGAAACGACACAACGAACTTGGTCACTCGCTTTGGTGCGGGTGCGTCCAAGGAGATTGGGTCGCCAGATGATTCTTGGATTCCGGAAGCTGTGATGGGAATCGAAGCGGATCATCAGCTGACGTCTCGCCAAAAAGTGAAAGCGAAGTTGGACTTCTTCCCGGCCTGGGATGACTTCAGCGACTACCGTTTGGTGACGGATGTGGCGTGGGAGACGCTGCTCAGTGATTCCGACAATTTCTCGTTGCGATTGTCGCTGACGGACCGATATGACAGCACGCCGCAGGGTGCGTTGAAGAACGATTTCTATTATTCAGCGTTGCTGCTCTACAAGTTCTGATCTCAGTCGAGACTCCACACGCAGCCGATGGAAGAGCTGCAGCCTGAGGTTGAGGGAGAAGCCTTCTCGTCCGATTGGGCGAGCCATTCTTCATCGGGCTTTCTCCTGGGGGCGTTTCATCGCCCCCACCTGCCTGTGCGTCCATTTGGCGTTTCTGACCGGGCAATCCAGTCGAGTGGAGCATTCGTTGGCACCGTTGCAATCGGGAGATTCGATTGGACTGTTTGGCTGGACGTTTGAATGACCACTGAGATCGATGTCTTTCGTCGGAATGCTCGCGGAGGGGTGTCTTTTTGTGACGTAGGATGCATCTGTTCGCTTGAGTTGCGGACCAATGACATCACCTACGCGGGAACCAATCTCCATGGTCACTCGAAACAAACCATCACATCGCAACGCGATCGCCGTCACGGAATTGGCCGTGGGGTTGCCATTGTTGCTGATGGTCATGATGGGCACCGTCGAAGCGTGCACCATGATTCGGTTGCAGCAAAAAATGAAAATGGTCGCTTACGAGGGCGCACGCGTCGGGGTGTTGCCTGAAGCCATGGCGGACAACGTCGAATGGCAATGCGAGACGTTGAGCGCCGATCAGCGATTGAACGACATCGTCGTCATTTTGGATCCCGTTGACCCGCGAACGTTGGATTCCGGTGCCTGGTTCACGGTCGAAGTCCGCGCACCCTTTTCTTCGAATACTTTGATGGGTGGGTGGGGATTCGGAAACTATGACTTGACCGAGTCGGTCACTCTTCAGAAACCGTGATTGGGAATCAAAAACGATGAATCGATTGAGAAACCAATCTCGGCAAAGTGAAGGGGCAGTCATTGTGCTGCTCGTCATCATGTTGCCCGTGTTATTGATCATGGCGGCCTATGCGATCAACATCGCGTACGTCGAAGCGGTCACGGCGGACAGCCAAGTCGTGACCGACGCAGCGGTTTGCGCCGCGGGACGCATGTACGTTCAAACCGGTGACAAGGCTGCCGCTCTTGCCGCCGCTCAAGACGCCGCCGCGCGGAATCCCGTTGCCGGTCAAGTCGTGCCGATCAACATGGGCGATCTGGAATTTGGGATCAGCGTTCGTGAAAGTCTCGAGGAGGGATACAGCTTTGAGCCGTTGGCTGATGAGAACCAAGTTGGAAATGCGGTTCGACTGACAACCTTGTCATTGGCGAACGCACCAAATGCGGTTTTCTCGCCATTGTTCCCGACTCTGGGAACCAACCTTGAGATTCGTCCTCGCCGCATTGCCGTGAGCACTCAAAGCACGATGGACGTGGCATTGGTGATCGACCGCAGCGGTTCGATGGCCTACGCGAGCGATGAAACACCGGATCCCTACGTCAACCCGGCCGCGGCGCCGGCAGAATGGACTTACGGTGACCCCGTGCCTCCCAATTCACGTTGGTTGGATTTGGTTGCCTCGGTCAATGCATTCAACGGGTTTCTCGATGACTCGCCGCAGTCAGAAAAGCTTTGTTTGACGACCTACGCCAGCAGCGGGACTCGAAATTGTGACCTGACTCAAGCCTATTCGCACATCTCAGATCAGCTCGACGGGATCTCGTACCAGTTTGAGGGCGGGGGCACCAGCGTTGGGTATGGTTTGGAAAGCGGTTTGGCGGCACTGACCGATGACTCTCATGCTCGACCCTATGCCGTCCGCACGATGGTGTTGATGTCCGATGGGCACCACAACACGGGGAGGAGTCCCGAGAGCATGACATACGCTTTGAAAGCTTCTGGCGTGACCTTGTTCACGATCACTTTCAGTGATGATGCGGATCAATGGCGGATGGCGAGTCTGGCGAATGAGTGCGGCGGAGAGCACTTTCATGCGTCGGATGCCACCCAGTTGCAAAACGCCTTTGAGCAAATCGCGAAGAAGCTTCCGTCGTTGATGACCCAATGAGCCCATTCACCTTCTCTCGTTTGTTCTCCGCCTCGCGGCTTCGCATCATGATTCACACCAAGCTTCCGCGGTCACGCATGACGACCAACGCTCGCCTCGGAGCGACGGTCGTTGAAATGGCGATCGTCTCCACTGTGCTGTTCACCATTTTGGTGTCTGGCATCGAGCTGACTCGAGTGACAATGCTTCGGCATTCCGCGGACCATGGGGCCTACATTGGTGCACGGCGTGGCATCATCACAGGCGCCACCGTCGAAGAGGTCCGAGCAGTCGTTCAATCCCACATGCGGGCGGTTGGTATTCGCAACGCTGCTGTGACTGTGATCCCAGACGAAATCGTGGAAGACACCTCGGAGGTCGAGGTTCGAGTCGGTATTCCGCTGCTTCAGAACACTTGGATCAGTCCAGGGTTGTTTGGTGAGAGTCTCACTGGCCGAGCAAGATTGCTAACCGAACGTGCGGCAATGGTGATGAGCCGGACCATTCCGACTCCGCCACCGCCACCGGAGCCCGAACCGGAGCCCGAACCGGAGCCCGAACCGGAGCCCGAACCGGAGCCCGAACCGGAGCCCGAACCAGAGCCTGAACCAGAGCCCGAACCAGAGCCCGAACCGGAGCCCGAACCAGAGCCTGAACCACCGCCGTTGCTGTGAGTCCTGGGCGGCTGGAGTCGCCGGGTGTGATCGTTGACAGTCAACGTCAGCTCAACGGTTTCTTTGCGACGCCTGCCTGCCTGGCTTCGGGTCAGCGAGTTGGCGTGAGGTTGGCGAGAACGTCGCAAAGTCCCTGACGATAGGTTGGGAACTTCATCGCCGGAATCAAGTCGCGGCGAACGCGACGGTTCCAAATGCGTTTGTCGGTTTCGCTGCGAAAACGAACTCCCGAATCCGCGCTCGGTTCGACAAAGGTTGGATCGGGGGATTGCGTGTCTCGAGCGATCTGGCGGTAAAACTCGCGTCGCACGACCGGTTCATCGTCGCTCACCACGTACAGTGGGCAGAGTGGACGCACATCAAAGCGATTACTGTCAAAGCTGTTCATGACAGCGGTGGCTGCATCGTCGACATGGATCAGATTCAGGTGCCCGCTCGGTGGAGATGCGATGGGGCGACCAGCGATCACGTCGGCCGCCCGTGGGACTCGTCCGGGGCCATAGATTCCCGCCAAACGCAAGGTCGTTGTTGGGCGACCGAATCGAAGCGATCGGAGTTTGGCTTCCGCGGCCAAGTGAGCTTTGCCGCCCTCTCGCGAAGGATGCGTGGGCGAAGTTTCGTCGACCCACATTCCACCGGATTGATGGTAGACCCCCGTGGTGCTGATGTAGCAAACATCGGGCGACTGATCCGGCGACCGGCCATGGTCCAAGTGGCGAACCAAGCGTGCCAACCCGTCAACTTGAGACGCAAACCGCTCCACACGGCTGTTTCGGTCGTACGCGACCGCGATCAGGACGTGGGTTGCCGTTGGCAAATGCTGCAGTGTTCGCGAATCGTTCCAATCAAACGCGACGGGGGTGAATCCTTCGGCAGCCAGTGCCTCGAACCGCGTTCGGGTGGTCGCGGCGACCTGCCATCCCGATTGTCGGGCCAGTCGTCCGACTCGCAAACCGAGGTAGCCGCAACCGACGATGAGCAACGATTTTGACATGGCAGAGCAGGCAACCGGCGTGGGAAGGAAGGCGGTGCGATCCGAAGGCAAGTCAAGCGAAACCGGGGCGGATCAGCTTGTCTTCCAAGATCGAAAGAGGTCGTGCGGCTTTTAAATACCTTGCTCGTTCCATCTTGCGAACCCCTCTCGTTGGCGAGGTCGTTGGCGAGGTCGTTGGCGAGGTCGTGCAGTTTTGAAGTGCCGTGCTCGTAACGTCTTGCCAACCCCGCCCGACGAAGAGGTCGTGCAGTTTTCTGGTGCTGGGTTTTGGCGGGTTTCTGCAGCAACCACCCATCAGAACCCGACGCGTGAGCGAGGGACGCCCCCAACTCCCACGACGGCCCCATCCGGGGCGACCGTTTGTTTTCCGGCATCGGTCTCTCGGGGCTTCCACCCCGAGCTAAGCACGACGGCCCCATCCGGGGCGAAACCCAGACGCCAGCCACCATCTATTTTCGAACATCCCTTGGGGCGAAGTCGTGGAATAAAACCTGCGTCGTCCAAAGCGGCGTCAAGAAAGCCGCACGGGCTACCAAGGCGGGCAGTCAGCGCATGAAAAAACGCCAAGGCAACCAGTATGACTTGCTGGTTGGCTTGGCGTGATGTGTTGTCGAGTGCCGCTGAAGACGGCGACAATCAAAGATCAGGAGCCGACCTTGGCTTTGGTGCGAGCTTCCCGCAGACCACGGCTGAGGATGTCACGCAACATGGGCGAGTAATCCTCGTACTTGCTCTCGTCTGGTGCACCGCTGCTGAACTGATAGATCGCATCGCGAGGCTTCACACCCAAGGCGATCAGCGTGCTGCTGACCGTGGCGTAGTCGCCGTTGCGAATGACCATGCTGGGACGACCTTGCCCGACCGGTGAACGAGCGAAGACTTTGCTGGCCACGGCCAGAAACTTCACCGGTGAGTCCAGCGTTTGCAGGGTCAGAAGGCGGCGAGCCAATTGCACGCGACCGTCATCCGGGTCGTTCAAGTTGCGAGCCCCGATGATGTTCAGGCCCTCCTGCAACTCAACGACTTCCTGACGCTCGTCGGCGTGAATCGCAAAACCAGCCTTGGCATCCGCCAAGATGATGTTGCAACCCTCGTAACGATTCTTCGCGAATTCAGCGTGGGCTTTTTCCAGTGCACGACGAGACGACGTGCAACGCAATAAGTCCATCGCCAACTGGCCACGAGACCGTTGACCGAACAAGGGCGTCGCGGTGGCGCGGTTGGTCAAACCAACAAACAACCCGTTTTGATTTACCCCCAACCAAGTTCCACCGGCCTTTTGGTCGATCCCACACAAAACGCGTGGTTTACCGGATTGGATGGACGGCGTTTGGCTCGGGCGGTCCACATACTCCTCGCGGTTGGCCGCAACGAGGATGGGACTTTCGGGAACCAAACGGTACTGAACAGCAAGCAAGCACATCTGGGAGACATCCAACTTTCAAAGATCGGTGATTTCCAGTCTCACGCACGTGATCTCTCGCCGATTGATCGGGGACCCCCCGGCGAGCCTGGTGCGATACACGTGGGAACAATGTAGCCACGCGAAATCCGCCACCACACCCCCGTCTGGGTGGTTTCGTAGATATTTCTCAGATCTGGCGCGGAAGACAACCGATCAGGGAAGATCGGCCGAAACCGATGTTCTTTGCCGTTTAGGCAGCCTATTTCGGGCCCGGGCGAGCCAGCGAGCCCGAAATCAGAGGGTCCAAGCTCAGGCTTTTCGTGCTGCGATTTCAGCCTTCATGAATTCCAGACCCTCTTTCGCGAGCGTCAGTTCGTCGGTGAACATCTTCCGCCAAATCTTGGTGGCGGCCGCGATTTCCGGCAGAGCCAGCCCGAAAGCTTCGATGGTCAGGTAGCCGTCGTAGCCTGATTTGGCGATCGCGTCGAAGTTCTCTTTCCAGTTCACGCCGCCCTTGCCAGGTGTGCTGCGATCATTTTCGCTGATGTGAATGTGGAACAACTTGTCGCCGCCGGCCAAGACCGCTTCGGTGACCGATTTTTCTTCGATGTTGCTGTGGAAGGTGTCGTACATGATCCCGCAGGACGGATGATCGACTTCGCGAGCGAAACGGGCTGAGTCGCCATGGCAGTTCAGCAAGTAGCACTCGAAACGGTTGAGGGCTTCGATGCCCAATTTCACGCCAACGGTCTCGGCGTACTCGGCAGTCGCTCGCATCGATTCGACGCCCCACTTCCACTCGTCATCGGTTGGCCCAGCGCCGCTGAACAACCCGATCGCCGAGTGATACGGTCCGACCAAAATTTCAATGCCGGCGGCGGCACAGCAATCCAACGTCTTTTTGTTGAGCTCAACGCCTTTGGCGCGGACCGCGGCATCTGGCGAGATCGGGTTGTCTTCTTCGCCGCGAATCGTCACGGCGGTGCGTCCCAGCCCGAGCTCATCCAAATGTTTGCCAATCTTGGCGTAGTCCAGGTCGAGGTTGAACATTGGCAATTCAACGCTGTCGTATCCGAGTCCTTTGAGCTGCTCGCAAACAGGCAACATTTCCTCGGTGACTTCGCCGGACCACAACAGCAGGTTCATGCCGTACTTCATGATGTTCTTCTCTACAGAGTTCTCGAAAGGGGAATTTCAACGCGGTTTCGCGTCAGCGGGATTGGCTGGGGAAGCCAGCGTCAGCTCAGGATAAGCCATCGGGCGACCTCCAGGGGCGAGCAGACGTGCGTGATGAAGTCGCACCTCTCGGCGGGCTTTCGGCAGCCAATCGCGGACGGCGGTGGGCAACGCCAGCAACCCAACTCGGGCCATGACTTGGTTCAACCGCATCAGCAGTGTGTCGTCGTTCAAGTAATCGTACAAGAACCGGGTGGACGCGAACCGCTGCAGCGTCGAGGGGATTTTGTCGGTCGATTTGCCCGTGATTTTCTGAACCGCAAGCGAGATTTCGTCCAAGGGGACTTCCTCGAACAACGCGTAGTACCGCTCGCCAATCTCCGGTCGGTCCTCGATCAGATTCGAATCCAACAGCATCTCGATCAGAATGTGACCGACGAAACTGGGGCGAAAACCGGCATCACCCGGCAACAGGTCTCGCAACTGCACGGCGAATTCCAGGTTCATCCGGGCGAACGTCTCGCCCCCGTGAAACCAGTGGTCGTCATCCACGTGTGCCAGCACCCCGCGAGCGACTTGTTGAAGCACCGGATCGGCGTCGTCGACAAACGGAGCCGCCAATCGTCCGCGGGCTCGGATCTTGCGATCGATCACCGACAAAAAATCGGGGATGCCCGTGGAAACCGCCATCACAGGATGTTCCAGGTAAGGGATGGCGTGACACAGAAAGTTCATGGGCAGATCTTCATCGATCAGCAAGAGAATGCGAACGTCGTCTCAAACAAATGACGTTGGGATGTGAGTTGGGAACAGCCCGGAAAAGAGTGTCAGGTACCTTCTGCCGGAACGGCCCGGTGGGTGCTTCGCACAAAAGGTACCTGACACCTTTTTCCCCGCTCATTGCTGTGGGATGGTCAACGCGTTGCGCTGCCCGTCCCATCTAAGGGCAACGACGCCGAGTGCCATTGTCCCAACCACTGCATCATCGACCACCGCAGGTCGGACTGGTGCTTGGCGATCGCGTCGTTCAACCGGTCCGCCAGTCGAGCGTTCTCTTTCTTCAGCCACAACCGGATCAGCGTGTCCTCGGCCAGGTTGCCAAGCTCTTCCGCCGCGTCGCCACCCAGCTTGCTGATCCGTTCCACGTTGAAACGATCCATTCGCACATTGGCCTTTGCCACGTGCACATCCAACTGAATCGCGGGAGGCACCTCGCTGTAATCGGCGGACATTCCGATCACAAACTGGCACTCCAGGTTCACTTCCATCGTGCCATCCACGCTGATGCTGAAAGCCTGCAGTCCCAGGTTCCAACGTTCCAGTCGAGTGTGGAATTTGGCAGGCGTCCGCACGACCGCGTCAACCAACCAACCGGGATTGCCGGCCGGCGTGGTCGAAGGCACCACGGACCGAATCGTCAGCGGTGACTGAGCGAGCGGAACCTGGGCGAGCGTCGAATCAGCCAGCATCCCCGCAGGGTCGAGGGGCAGGGTGGAGGGCCAAGCCAACGCGGAAAACAGTCCGGTGTCAGCGGGCGAGCGGAGGTCATGCTCGGCCCTCCCCGAGGGAGGGTGAAGTGCCGGTTCGGCTGTTGAGATGGGGCGTTGGAGCTCAGCGAGTTCCGGCAAAGAAATGTCATAGCGGACCCAACGCCCGTGGCGGACATCGCGACGGCGACGATTGGTTTTCAGCTTCCAACCCTCGCGGCGGACTTTGACGCCTGCCCAAACCGATTTGGTGTTGCCCCAATCGTCGTCGCCATCGAAATGATCTGGCACATGTTGGAGCAGTTGATCAGCCAACCACTGCACGGATTGACGAGCCTGATCCGGCGTCATCGCGAAACTGGTTGCTGGCGGCAACGCTGCCGCGATGCTGGAACGCTCTCCCGCAACCGGCCAGCTGTTCGCCGGCGCGGTCAGCGGAACCTGTCCGCTGCATCGCGCCCAATTTCCAATGCCATCCGATGGCACGACCGCCGACTCAGCGAGAGCGACGGCCATCACCATCGCGGGAATCAGCGATACACGACGCAGAAGTAAACGCCATCGCGACCACGCGCCATCGCGGCACCTGCCACTCGCATGTTGGGATCGCTGGTGTAACAAGCCGAGACTCCGGCGGGCGTGTGGGAACTGCTCCACCCAACGCCTTCATAGCGTCCGGGGGCAAACGATCCCGACGGATGAGTTTTCAAACCCGTCGACGCCATCAACTGAGCGCGTCGTTCCGCGACCGCTTGCAATTGCGGATCATACGCAAGACCACGCAGTCCCTGTCGAGACCGTTGTGCGTTCAAAGTCGACAAGACGCTCGAAACCGCACCACCCACGCGATGCGAATGAGCCGCTGAATGCGAGACCGGCGTCACCGCAGGCTGGCTCGTTTGGTGAATCACCTGGCCATGCTGGATCGCAGGGCGATGCGAAACCACTTGGCTGCCATGAATCGTTTGGCCGACGTGAACAGGCTGGCTGGCGTGAACGGGTTGGCTGGTGTGAAACACTTGCGTTCCATCCACAACCGGGCTCCCCTGGTGAACCATTTGGCTGTGTTGCACCGGTTGGCTGTGTTGCACGGGCTGCCCATGTTGCACCGGAGTTCCCACCGAAACAGATCGGCTGGAAACCGGTGAATGCGTCACCACGCTTCGATTCTGACCGCAATTGGTGCAGCCAGATCCGGTGGGGATGGTCGTCCCCTGAACCACTCTGCCATTGGCAGCGTGGGCTTCTGTCGAGGTCGCCAACACCGAACCGCAGGTGAGCCCACCGATCGCGATCAACGCTGGCAGGTGAGGCACAAACAACCGAGGCACGAAACCTTGTGCAAGCTTGGCCAACGGGTTCCGTCCAGAGAAACGAGACGCTTCAAACAATCGAGACATTCGACACTCCTAGAGAAAAGGAGCCGGTGGAGCCATTCCATGGTCCAAGAACAAGTCACATCCGTGTGCAGCACCGGCGAGATTCCGTCGCCGCGAACCATTGCGATTCCCCGCATCGCGAAAAGCCCCTTTCTGGCAAAAAGTGCTTTTCATCGCGGCTTGCGCTAACGGAGAACGACGGAAGTCACCATCCGTTCACCACTTAGAAATGAAGCGATCGCCCGAAGAAGTTTCCAAGGTCTTTCGGGTGAGGCCAGGCCACCTGTCAAACTGGGCAAACCTGTCGCACTGAAAAGCAGGCCGGACCAAGGCTTCTAGCTTCTAGCTTCTAGCTTCTAGCTCGTACTCGTACTCGTACTCGTGCTCGTGCTCGTGCTCGTGCTCGTGCTCGTGCTCGTGCTCGTGCTCGTGCTCGTGCTCGTGCTCGTGCTCGTGCTCGTGCTCGTGCTCGTGCTCCGCCACCTTCCGAGGTCGTGCGGCTTTTAAGTGCTTTGCATGCAACGCTTGCAGAACCCCGCCCGTGAAACGGGAGGGGTCGGAAAACGAGCGTTCAGCGAGATTTCCGGGGGAGGGCAATTCGAGCTGCCGTCGCCACGCACCAGCCCTCGCTCCGCGTATCCGTGTCTTTCCGTACGATCCACCAACGCCAAACACAACCAGCATCAGCACCACTCGGGGTTCCACTCGGCCTGGCAAGCTCGCCACTCCTCGCCCTGACGCAGGCATTCCCAACGAAATGACCAGGTACAAACGCCCTACTTCTCGGCCATCTTGTCGCGGAGCTCTTGGCAGGCTTCTGAGGGCGTGCTGCACATCGTGCAGCGAGACACGCCATCCTCGTCGACCTTGGCATTCAATCCGCCGCAAGAACCACTGATCGCTTGACGTCCGAAAATGACCCCGACGGCCATCGCGAGCAACACGGCCCCAAACGTGAGACCGGTCATCAACAACACGGGCGCCATTCGCTGAGCGAACGACGGGTCTTCGGCTTCATCGGCCTGCGTCACGGCGATCTCGTTGCCCGCCGTGGATTCCGAACCGTCGACGTCGGCATACGGAGCCAACTCACCCGTCCCACTGGACACCAACCCGTCATTGAAACGCTGCACGAGCAACACACTGAGACCATTCTCGCGTGCCAATCGCATCGCGTCTTCATAACCAACCACGTTCAGCGCCGTCGCCCAGCCATCGGCGAGCATGCACGTCTCGGTGATCACGCTGACGGATGCCAACCCGTTCGTGACGGGACGCCCGGTGCGTGGGTCGATTGTGTGCGAATAACGCTGGTCATCGACCTCGAAGAAATTTCGGTAGTCACCCGACGTCGCCATCGCAGCATCGCGAATCTTGTGAGCGACCAACAAGTCTTGCCCACCCGTGTCGGGTCGTTGGATCCCAACCTTCCATGAATCGCCGGACTTATCGCCCGCCACTCGGACCTCGCCCCCCACTTCGACGAACACGTTGTCCGCACCGCGACCAGCCAACAACTCAACGAGTCGGTCCACACCGTGGCCCTTGGCAATCGAAGACAGATCGACGCGCAACTCCGCGATGCCCTTCTTCAGAGCAGGTGGATCGAGACGTGACTGCAGATGCTGGTGACCGATGCTCTGCTTCAACTCACGCAGTTCCGCTTCGCTGGGGACATCGTTCTTGCGTTCGCCAACGCCAAAGCTCCAGCGATCAACCAACGGCCCCACGGTCACATCAAATGCACCGTCCGTTTTCTGCGACAGTTCCAACGCCGCCGCAACCACACCAGCGGTTTCGGCACTGACGTCGAACCAGTCCGTTGACTCGGAGGCATTGAACTGACTCAATTCCGACGATTTCAAGTACGTCGACATTTGATCATTGACGGAGCGTAGTTCGCGCTCAATCGCCGTTGCGGTCTCAGAATCCCAATCGGGCGTTTCCGGCGGCGAGTGGACTTTGACCATGTAGGTCGTGCCCATCGTTGCACCACGAAACGTCAACGGATCCGCGGCAACCACCGCGGAAATCCAACACGTCGTCGCAAGGATCCAATGCCCGAGGAAAGCGACGACGCTGGCTTGTTTTCTCATCGAAAGATTCGCATGTGTTCGAGTGCTGAGAGCGAACGAGCCCACCTCATCCGCAAGCGGTGGCGTTGCATCCCTCAGTCATGCAGCTTGTCGTTGTGTCACTTCACTGAGTCCCGAGCGAAAAGCGAAGCAGGTCTGATCAAGTATGTGAGCCGTTGGCGTTAGCCACGGTTTTCACGCACAACCGGGGCGAACGGCTTCGTCATTCCACAGACCGCCACCCTTCAGATCAAAGACTCAGCAGTCCTGAGTCCTAGAAGCTATTGGTCTGTCACAGCTAAAAGTCAGGGTTGATCGTAGTGGACGAGGCCACGAGTCCTTGGATTTGACGCCAGTTTAGGACTCGTGGCCTCGTCCACTACCCTAAAAACAAGTCCTGACAGACCACTAGAAGCTAGAAGCTAGCCCCTTCATCAGCCACCGAAGTCATCGTAAGCGATGTTTTCCGGTTCGACACCCAAATCATCCAGCATGCGGAACACGGCGGCGTTCATCATCGGTGGACCACAGATGTAGTACTCGATGTCTTCCGGTGCCGGGTGGTTGCGGAGGTAGTTGTCCAACAAGACTTGGTGAATGAAGCCGACGTACCCGTCCCAATTGTCTTCCGGTTGAGGCTCAGACAACGCGATGTTGAACTTGAAGTTCGGGAAGTCCTTTTCGATCTCACGGAACTGATCGATGTAGAACAGTTCACGAAGACTTCGGCCGCCGTACCAGTAGCTGACCTTGCGGTCCGTCTTTTGGCGTTTGAACAGCTCGAAGATGTGACTTCGCAGCGGTGCCATCCCGGCACCACCCCCGATGTAAACCATTTCGGCGTCGCTGTCCTTGATGAAGAATTCACCGTATGGACCGCTGATCGTGGCTTTGTCACCTGGCTTGAGCGAGAAGATGTAACTGCTCATTTTCCCAGGAGGTGTTCCCTCGGGAGCACGTGGTGGCGGAGACGCAACCCGGATGTTGAGCATGATGATGCCCTTCTCGCCGGGGTAGTTGGCCATCGAATAAGCGCGGATGACAGGCTCATCGACCTTCGACACATAGCGCCAAATGTTGTACTGGTCCCAGTCAGGGTGATACTCTTCGTCGATGTCGAAATCTTTGTAGTGGATCTCGTGAGGTGGGCACTCAATTTGGATGTAACCACCCGCACGGAAATCGACCTCGGCACCTTCGGGAAGTTGCAGCACAAATTCCTTGATGAAGGTCGCAACGTTGTCGTTGCTCTTGACCGTGCATTCCCATTTCTGGGTGTCAAACGCTTCCGGTGGAACTTCCACAACCATGTCGGTCTTCACAGCGACTTGGCAGGACAATCGTTCGCCCTCGGCGGCTTCTTTCTTGTTGATGTGACCGGTCTCGGTCGCCAACAAGTCGCCACCACCTTCGGTGACTTTGACTTTGCACTGGGCACAGGTCCCACCGCCGCCGCAGGCACTGCTGACGAAGATGCCCGCATCAGCGAGAGCACCGAGCAGCTTTCCGCCAGCCGGGACGGAAATTTCTTTTTGGCCGTTGATCATGATTTTGACCGGGCCGGAAGCAACCAATTGGCTTTTGGCGGCCAAAATCAGCAGCACCAATGCGATCACCACAACGGTGAACATGACGACGCCGAGAATGACGACCGTGCTGGCGGAGGCCGCAATCATCAGAGGAAGGGAAAGCATTTTAAATCAAAAGTTGAGGGGTGCACGCGAGGCAAATCAGCCTGACAGTCAAAACTCACGTCAGCCTCGGAGGCTGACAAACTCACTGCTGCCAGCCATCTGACTGACGCACGTCGTTGCGGCGGTTCGAATTCGTTACAGCTGGATGCCGCTGAAGGACATGAATGCCAACGACATCAAACCAACCGTGATGAACGTGATTCCCAAACCGCGAAGCGGCGGAGGAACGTCGCTGTACTTCAATTTTTCGCGAATTCCGGCCAGCGCCATGATCGCCAACGCCCAACCCACGCCACAGCCGAAGCCGAAGACAACGGATTCGCCAAACGCGTACTCACGTTGTTCCATGAACAACGACGCACCCAAGATGGCGCAGTTCACGGTGATCAGGGGAAGGAAGATCCCCAGGGCGTTGTAAAGGCTGGGCATGAATCGATCCAGGAACATTTCCAAGATCTGAACCATGGCGGCGATCACGCCGATGTAGCTGATGAACCCGAGGAAGGTCAGGTCGACCTCCGCGAAGTTGTAGGTGTCCGTGCTGATCAGGTAATCGTTGACCCAAGTCAACGCTCCCTTCTTTAGCAACAGACTGTAGATCAATTGGTTGGCAGGAACGGTGATGGTTTCAATCGCGATGACCGCGATGCCCAAGCCGATTGCCGTCTTGACGTTTTTGCTGACCGCCAAGAACGTGCACATTCCCAAAAAGAATGCGAGCGCAAGGTTCTCGACGAAGACAGCCTTCAAAAAGATGCTGAGGTATTGTTCGACCATGACTTAGGCCTCTTCGATTTGTTCGGGTTTGTTCAAGCGGATCACCCAAATCATGAACCCAATGATGAAGAACGCACTGGGCGGCAACAGCATCAAGTTGTTGGGGTTGTACCAGCCGCCGTTGCGGTCCAGTTGAAAGAGTTCAAAGCCCAACAGCGAACCGCTGCCGAACAATTCGCGGAAGAACGCGACGACGATCAGGACCAATCCGTAGCCCAGGCCGTTGCCGATCCCATCCAGGAAGCTGATCCAAACGCCGTTCTTCATGGCGAAGCCTTCGGCACGTCCCATGACGATGCAGTTGGTGATGATCAGGCCCACGAAGACTGAAAGTTGTTTGCTGATTTCGTACATGTACGCCTTCAGAACTTGGTCAACGACAATCACCAGCGATGCAATCACGGTCATCTGCACGATGATCCGGATGCTGCCGGGAATGTAGTGACGAATGGACGACACCGCCGCGTTCGAACACCCAGTCACGGCGATCACGGCAAGTGCCATGACGATCGAGACCTGGATGCTGGTCGTCACAGCCAGAGCACTACAAATGCCCAGGATCTGCAACGCGATTGGGTTGTTGTCGATGACGGGTCCGAACAGGACCTTGCCGACTTTGGGGGCAGCCATGGTTTACTCTCCCACCGGTTCTTTGGGACCGACGTTGTCGATGTCGTATTGCTCGACACCGCTTTCGACGGAGGATTCAGGTTGATCGGCTTCCGCGGATGCGTCACCGGTAAGTCGTTGCTTCAGTTTGTCGAGGAACGGACCGTATCCGTTGGAACCCGCCCAGTAACGCACCAGGTTGGTCACACCGCGACAAGTGATCGTGGCACCGGACAATCCATCGACGGCGAAATCGTCGCCATCGGGGGCAGGTCCCTTCGCGACACGAGCGGCAGGCGTGCCGTCGGTGTCATACAGTTTGTTGCCGACCCACTGAGCTTTCCATTTCGTGTTGTCCACTTCGCCACCCAAACCAGGTGTCTCCGCGTGCTCGTAGAAAGTCAAACCAGCGATCGTTTCGAGATCGTTCTTCAAGGCCATGTAGCCGTACAGCGTTGACCAAAGGCCTTTGCCGTAGACCGGCAAGACGACCATTTCGATCTTCTCGCTGCCAGGTTTCTTCACGTAGTAAACGCGAGCGACTTTTTCACGACGAGGGACGCCGATGTCGAACTGCGGGTCCGTGATTTCGATGCTCTCGGAATCTTTCTTCGCCGCTTCGCGAGGGTCGTATTTCTCGGCCTTTTCGCCTTCGAGATCGGTGTAAACGTCACCCGTTTCAAGGTCGATCAATTCGGGGCTGACCCAGGCCCAAAGCTTTTCAATTTGCTCTTTGTCCAGCTCGGCGGCTGGCTTTCCAAATTCGCCCAACGACAAACCGGCCGCATCCAAGATGTTGCGTTGGCGGTCGAGGACCTTGTTCTCTTCTTGCAGTGGACGCAGTGCCACCGCAGCGGCACTGACGGCGAACGAACAGACCACGCACAAAATCGTCGCGGTCACGATCGTTTTCAAAGTGGAATCAGGCTGTGACATAGCGTGCGGCCCTCCGGCGGATGTTGAGTTGGACGACGCCCCAATCGATCAACGGTGCGAACACGTTGCCGAACAAGATCGCCAGCATGATGCCTTCAGGGAAAGCAGGGTTGACGACGCGAATCAGCACGGTCATGAACCCAATCAGGATTCCGTAAACCCATTTGCCGGTCTCGGTCATCGAGGCACTGACCGGGTCGGTCGCCATGAACACCAAACCAAAGGCGAGGCCGCCGATGACGAGGTGCCAGTAAAACGGCACAGCGAACATGGCGTTCGTTTCACTGCCAGCAAAGTTGAGCAACAAGGCGGTGGCGGTCACACCAGCGATCACGCCGGCCATGATTTTCCATGATCCGATGCCCGAAGCGATCAGAATCAAAGCACCGACCAAGCACAGCAGAGCACTGGTCTCGCCGACACACCCTTGAATCGTGCCGATGAAAGCACTCATCCAGGTGATCGGTTCCTCGGTGCCCCAAACGTATTGAACGGCACTCAGCGAACCAACCGCGTCTTCGCTGGCGTTGGCCATTTGTCCCAGTGCGGTTGCACCGGAGAAGCCATCGACTGCGGTCCAGACTTTGTCACCGCTGATTTGACCAGCGTAAGCGAAGTACAGGAACGCTCGCGAAGTCAGCGCCACGTTGAGGAAGTTGCGTCCCGTGCCGCCAAAGACTTCTTTGGCGACAATCACCCCGAATGCGATCCCCACGGCGACCTGCCAGAGCGGAATCGAAGCGGGCAGGGTGAGCGGAAACAGCAATCCAGTGACCAGGAAGCCTTCATTGATCTCGTGCCCCCGTAGGACACTGAAGACCAATTCGACATGTCCCCCCACGAACATACAAACCGCGTAAATGGGGATGAAGAAGATCGCCCCATAAATGAAGTTGTCGACGTGGTTGGCTGGATCGTGTCCGAGCCCGATGGCGGTGTGAACGGTGTGGTGCCAGTCGTAATCGACTGCCACGTTGGCATCGGTCATCTTTTGGATGGCCGAGTTGGCTTGATACCCAGTGTTCCACATGCCGAACAACGTGACCGGAATCAACGCGAAGACGACCGTGATCATCATGCGTTTCAGGTCAATGTTGTCGCGCACGTGCGTGCGTCCGTGAGCCGTCTCGCCTGGCGTGAACAAGAACGTGTCGAGAGCTTCGTACATTGGGTACGCTTTCTCGAGCAGTCCGCCTTTGGCAAAGAACGGGTGGACGCTGTCAAATGCGTCACGTAATGCTTTCATATTCCTTAACCTTCACGCTCAATGGTTGTCAGGTTTTCTCGGATCAAGGATCCATATTCGTATTTACCGGGGCACACGAACGTGCACAGGGCCAAGTCTTCTTCTTCCAGCTCCAGCACGCCGAGCTGCTGAGCCGAATCGGTGTCACGAACGATCAACGCTCGCAACAATTGTGTTGCCAAGATGTCCATCGGCATCACCTTTTCGTAGGTGCCCAATGGAACCATCGCTCGTTCGCTGCCGCCGGTCGACGACGTGAAGTCAAATTTGCGGTCCGGGGTCAATGCCGAGGCAAACACGCGGGTGACCGAGAACTTGTCAAAGCCTGGTTTCTGCCAGCCCATGAATTCGCGGTGGTCCCCTTCTTCGATCACCGACACTTGATTGTCGTAGCGTCCCAGGAACTGATGCGGTGCCGCCGCAATGTGCCCGTTGAGTACCGAACCCGAGATGACCCGCAGTTTGACGGAGGTGTCGACTTCACCCTCGACCAATTCGTCGATGCAGGCGCCCAAGCGGGTTTCGATCAATCGTGGCTGGTTGACCTTCGGGCCTGCCAACGAGATCACTCGGCGAGTGTCCAGTTGACCGGTCTGCAGGAATGAACCGATCGCGATCACGTCTTGGTAACCGATGTACCAAACTGTTTTGTTGAGGCTGACGGGATCCAAATAATGAATGTGAGTTCCGGCCAATCCAGCGGGGTGAGGTCCCGAGAACGCCGATGACTGGACTCCCGCGACGTCGCCGCCAGGAATCGATGCCTTTTCGGCTTGGCAAAGATGCACGGGACCATCGGTCAGACGCGTCAGCGCCTGCAAACCAATCACGAACTGGTCCTTGCGATCCGCCAACACCACGGCGGGGTCCGCCGCCAAGGGATTGGTGTCGATCGCAGTGACAAAAATCGAATGGGGTGCCGAATCAATCGCCGGCACCTTGCCGAACGGGCGAGTGCGAAGGGACGACCACAGCCCGATTTGGACCAAGCCATCGACCAGTTTTTCGCGCGCAATCGAGACGGGATCCGAGCCTGCGATGCCTGCGACCGTGGTCGATTCGGTCGAATCCAAATCGACGTCGATGACAATCGCTTCGAACTTTCGTTTCGCGCCGCGAACGACGTCGGCCACGGTGCCCGAGGCGGGGGCGGTGTAGATCACGCCCGGGGTTTTCTTGTCTTCAAATACCGGCTGGCCCAAGACAACTCGGTCGCCCGCGGCCACCAACATCGTGGGCTTCATTCCGATGTAATCATCGCCCAACAAAGCCACTTGACGGATCGCCGGACCGGCTTCCATGTGCTGTTCGGGGCATCCCGTGATGGGCAGATCGAGCCCCTTCTTGATCCGGGTCACGCTTTGAGTCATTGCCATGAATGGGCACTTTGTGAAATTTGTAACAAAGTCGGTTCGAGCCAAAGCCCGCGTTGTTTTTCGATCGAAAAAAGCCGAAAAAATTGTCGCGGGCCAAGCAAGTGGACACTATTGCATAGCGCTAGAAGATTGACAACGGCAGATGACGGTCGTTCGTGCCGGGATATTGTCCACCTTGGTCAATGAAGTCCGCCCATGCAAAAGAAGCCGGATGTGCGGATGAAATCGATCGTTGAGAGGGAGTGTTTTTGGGCTGTTTGCGACCCACCATTCCGGCCTGGGCCAGAGTCGAACAATCATCGCAATGGTTCCGTCGGTCCAGTCCCCAACTCAGAGCCATTCTCTCGTCCAAGGTTTCCCGCGATCGCGTCAGGCGTCTCGACGATCCCACCCCAGCACGCAAACAGTTGGGGACAACTGTTCTACTCTGAATCAGTGTAGAACAATTGTCTCAATTGTTCCGTCGGGCCAGTTTCCAACTCCGAACCATTCTCTCGTCCAAGGTTTCCCGCGATCGCGTCAGGCGTCTCGACGATCCCACCCCGGCACGCAAACAGTTGGGGACAACTGTTCTACTCTGAATCAGCCAAAGTCGAGCTTGGAACCCAAGACAAGAAACTCCTCTGCGCCTCCGCGACTCACCGCCTCTGCGTCAAATTTCTCTCGCGATCGCGTCGCGCTGCTCGACGATCCCACGCCGACACGCAAACAGCTGAGGACAACTGTTCGACTCTGCTTCGCAAACGAACACCTTGGGGAAGACGCTCAATCGAGCTTCACCGTCACAGGCTCGCTGCCCACCTTCGCGTCTTTCACGACGATGGCTTCCGGTGCATCCTTGCCAGCTTTGACGTGGAACGCCTTGCCTTTCGGGGCCCCCGGTTCGAACGAATTCCCCGCCACACGGACGGTGTACAACACTTCGTCTGTGCTGGCATCCACCAACTGAACCACTGGATTTTCGACGTCAAACGTGATCTCGCCGAGCTTGCCCCACGATGGTGGGTTGTAGTTGTCAAACTGCGAAATCGTCAGCGGCCAACCAGGATATTGCTTGGCCGACGGATCGGTCACATCCACGTTTCGTGGCCAGCATTCCATGGTGATGTCGCGGGTTTTCGTATTGAAACGAACGATGCCGAAACCAGCCGCCCGCGTGTTCAGCAGATTGCCAGCGGGCTTCTTGGCGGGATTGGCGGCGGCGTAGTTGGTGACCTTGTTGGCAAATCCATCCAGCGAATCGCCAGTGTATTCGGGGGCACCAGGCTCGCGGTTTTTGCCCGGCTCGAGCGGTTCCCACCAACGCAGATACAAGTTGGCAATCGAAGGCACACAGAACGACCAAATTGAATCGCGGTACTCGTCGATGCCGTGGTGAAAGATGGTCGCCAAGTGCTGGTCGCCGGCGTAGTGAAACGCGAACGCCCTGCGAAGTTCGGCAAGCGCCCGATTGCGGCCCGTTTGAGGCCAACCGTTGGAATCCATGTCCGCGTGCAAACGACCGTTGGCGGCGCCGTGAATGTGTGCCCCGCCGCAGAAAATCGTCTGTGACAAAGCGACCTTCATGTCCGCGTCGGTCCAATCGGCGGCCCAGTTTTCGATGAAGTCCAATTGTCGCTCGCCCATCAAGATCGCTCCCTCCACATCAACGCTGGCTGGGTCGTAGTCCGGGTTGCGGATGTGGTCGGGACGAGGCCCCTGCTTTGGCACGCGTCCAGCGGGTCCGGTTTTGAATTTGCGATCTTCGAGAATCGCGAAATCGATGTTACCCCAATTCAGGTTGGTGAAGTAAACGCCAATGCCCTGGCCAATTTTGTGCGGGTCGACGGGATCGGGCAGGTGGCTGGTTTGCGCCCGCTCGACTTCTTGCACGTAAACACCGGGTTGCAAGTAACCGCCATCGGAAGCGCCGCTGAGAGTCGAGATCTTTCCACTTTCGCCCCACAAATTGGGCTGGCCCACATCGTGGTCATCGGGCAAGCACACCGTGGGACGATCTTTGATGATGTCACCAAAATCGCGACCGAATTTCAACCACGCCGCGTAGTGGCGATTGTGGTCGTAAACCTGGTCACCGGAAAAGAACAACACGTCGGCGTCGACTTTGTTGACGTTGTCAATCAAGTCCTGACGCGAAATGTCACCGCCGTGAGCGGGTTGGATCGAGTTGCCGGTGAATCCCGCGACGACAATCTCTTCTTTGTCGACCGGGTTCTTTCGAATCGTGCCTTCGTAGAACGCTTCCGCACCGTGCGCGACGCGGTACTTGAAGTTTTGAGTGTCGTCCCAGTTTTCGACACGGAAGGGCGCTGTCCAACCGGCTTCGATCACGTTCGCCTTGGCGACCTCGGTCCACTGACCGTCCTTTTCAATTTCTAAGCGGACGACCTTGGGATCGCTGGCATCGAGCGGGTACAGCTGCGCTGTCAGTTTCAAGGTTTTGTCATGAACCGTGTACAGCGCAAAACAGATGACGTCTTTCTTCGCGACGTCGGGGATACTCAGGTCCGCTCGTCGCCGAGCCCGATTTCCTGCTTGCGCAAAGACGGAATCGGCGGTGACCAGCAGTGCCAGGCAACAGAGTGCCAGACGGTTCAATGACTTCATGACGTTTCCTAAAGGGGCAACAAGTTGTTTTTCATGAGGTGAGTTCGATCGCGAGCGCCGCGTTTTCAGCGGACGACGCGGCGGGTTGCTTCGCAGCTTCCGTCGCTTTGGCTGGCACCGACGATTCTCGCCGATGCCACAGAACGACCAAGTACAGAGGAATCAGAAAATGAGGGGCCCGCAACACGGCTTCGTGCAGAAATTGGTCCGCTCCCCAATAGTTTAGGCTCATCGACATCCCAGCGACGGGACGGGCCGCCGAGGTGAGAAACCCCCAAAGGGTGGCATAACCTGCCGCCCACCGCCGCAGCGGAGGCACAAAAATCGCCGCACACACGGCGAAATCCAGCACACCAAAGGTTCGCAACAAACCCCTGGCGGTTTCGTACTCAACTCCTAACGAAACCGAAATCATGCCGTAAAAGAACGGCGGAGTCGGCCACCATCCAATCGCGTAGCAGCCGTGCCCAGCAAACGTTGCGACCAACGCGACCATCGCGGTGACCACGGTGACACGGTGACGGGCACCCAATTTCAACGCCAACACCAACAAAATCGGCGCGAGCATCTGACCGCCGTGTTCCAGAAACATCGGAAATTGCCGCTGAGCACCGACGTATTTCGCATAGCTCAGCACGGCCAACAGACCGCTGCCGCCGATCAAGGCGGCCATTTGAAACGTGGACCTCCGCCGAACGGTCAGCGTGAGCACGGCGCATCCAAGGTACAACCAAGTGATCCGGGAGAGCCAGATTTGCAGCCAACCGTCGTCGGCTCCCGTCCCCACGAATTCATCCCAACTGACCCCCAACCATTCGGCAAAGCGGTAGGTCGCATCCTGCCAGAGCAGCACGCCGTAGGGTCCTTCCCAGTAGTAGTGCCCCCACGTCCAACCGGCAAAACACAAAAACGCTGCGACGCGTAGGATCGTCGCCAGCCCGCGATCCTGCCTGGCTTCTTCGCCAGAGGCATCGCTCGATCGATCCACGCCGGAATCAGGACTCGTTTTCGCGGCGGATTCGGATGGACTGGCTTTCATCAGCAACGTGTCAAAGGCGTCGACTCAGGGCAAGCCAAAAAGGCTTATGAATGGGGCACCATTGTAACCTGCCAACGCTGTGAATTGACAGCATGAGATGCGATCCCAGCTTTCACCTGGGATCGAACCAACAAACTGCTCCGCGACTCCCCGTCTCTGCGTCCAATTTCAATCGCGACCGCGCCACACGGCTCGACAGCTTCAGACCGGCACGCAAACAGTTGGGGACAACTGTTTGACTCTGAAGATGCAGACCAGGCCGGCGACATCGATCGCCAAGACGCAAGGCGATGCGCGAGCACAACGACCTATTTAGCAAGAGCCATTTGCTTCCGGTCCTTGCGAACGAGTTCAGCAAATCGAGAGACCCTCTGCGTCTCAGCGACTCACCGCCTCTGCGTCCAATGCCGCTCGCGACCGCGCCAAACGGCTCGACAACTTCAGACCGGCACGCAAACAGTTGGGGACAACTGTTCTACTCTGAAGATGCAGACCAGGCCGGCGACATCGATCGCCAAGATGCATGGCGATGCGCGAGCACAACGACCTTTTTAACAAGAGGCATTTGCTTCCGATCCTTGCGAACGAATTCAGCAAATCGAGAGACCCTCTGCGTCTCAGCGACTCACCGCCTCTGAGTCCAATTCCGCTCGCGACCGCGCCACACGGCTCGACAGCTTCAGACCGGCACGCAAACAGTTGGGGACAACTGTTCTACTCTGAAGATGCAGACCAGGCCGGCGACATCGATCGCCAAGACGCAAGGCGATGCGCGAGCACAACGACCTCTTAACAAGAGGCATTTGCTTCCGGTCCTTGCGAACGAATTCAGCAAATCGAGAGACCCTCTGCGTCTCAGCGACTCACCGCCTCTGCGTCCAATTCCACTCGCGACCGCGCCACACGGCTCAACAGCTTCAAACCGGCACGCAAACAGTTGGGGACAACTGTTCGACTCTGAAGATGCGGACCAGGCCGGCGACATCGATCGCCAAGACGCATGGCGATGCTCGAGCACAACGACCTTTTTCACAAGAGGCATTTGCTTCTGATTTCTGCGAACGAATTCAGCAAATCGAGAGACCCTCTGCGTCTCAGCGACTCACCGCCTCTGCGTCCAATGCCACTCGCGACCGCGCCAAACGGCTCGACAACTTCAAACCGGCACGCAAACAGTTGGGGACAACTGTTCGACTCTGACGCCAAGACTCCTCCGCCCAAACCGTTTTTTCAGAACGCGTTCCCTTACCCCAACGTCATCGTCTCGATCCGTTCTTGTTGCGGTGCAGGCGACTCGTCTTCTTTGGCGGCACGCCGCTCGTCTTGCGTGCTAACACGGCGAACGACCCACCACAAGAACAAGGTCATTCCCAAGATCGATGCGATCGCAAACGCTCCTTCGAACAGCAACGACCGACGCAACTCGGACACCGGCCCTAGTACTTCAGACAATCGATACTGAACCAGCACCAGCAAATCGGTTTGCCCCTCGGAACCTGGCAGCGGACGCCCATCGATGCCAAGCGGTCTGCCGCGTTCACGTGTCGCGTCCGCGGGCGGTGCAGCGTGGGTCGGCCGAGGCAGAGTGACCGGTTCCATCGCCGCGATCCATTCACCCCCGAACCCGTTGCCCACCGAGGCTTTCGCCATCGGGTCGCGATAGTCGACATCCCCGCCTTCGAGCAACCGATCCATCGTCGCACCATCGACCTGGTAACTCTTGTCCGAGAACGACTGCCGCTTCTCTCGCAGTTGATCCATCAAGGGATGCTGCAAGACCGTCCCGCGAAGATCACCTTCGCGGGCCTCCACCAACACTGCCACTTGGCTGGGGTTGGCAGCATCCGCATTGTCCCCGGAACCTGACCGCTGCAACAATTGAAAGTCACCTAAATTGATGGTCGCCACGAACACAGCGTCTGGATCTCGGTCCGGTGTCTCTCGACGACCACTGACAACCACACTCCCGTCTTCTAACCACAGCGGCGTGCTGATCGCAACCTTCCACATCTTCGTCGCAGTGCTCTGAAACGCCGAGCTCAAGTGGGCATGGCGAAGCGGCTGCACTGATTCCATCGGGATCGTTGACGGATAATCGTCCTTGCGACCGGTGTAGTAGGTACGGTAGGCGAAGTTTCGCCCCACACTGTTCTGCTCTCTTGGAACCGATTTGCCATACACAATGGTCATGATCGTTCCGGCACGATCCGTCACAAACATCGTCGCCAATCGCTGGCGAGGCTTGCCCGGTTCAGATGCCTGACGGTACTGCGCCAACCGCTCAGACAGATACTCATCCAAACGCAACTGAGCCGGATGTTCCAGCAAGATATCCCGGGCCGCGAGAGCATCTTCCCGGACCAGTGCTTCCACAGGACTGGACGAAGAGGCAATCCGTTCCAACACCGGCTTGGATGTTTCGCCTTCAATCAAGTCGGCCAGCAAGACTTCAAACGTTTCTCGCTGGGCCTCCTCGTGCACCAGGTCAAAGTAACGTTGAATTTCTGTTTCCAACGTTTGGGCAGCCAATCGAGCGGCAAATTGATTGCTTCCAAACGCTTCGGTGCGAAGCTCCTTCGTCGCCGTTCGTGTCGCCAAATCAATGCTGCGAGCGCCGAAGAAACAAGTCGCCATGATCAGCAACAAAGGCCCCACAATCCCCAGCAACATCAACGGCCGCCGCGAGCGGGCTTTATCGCGGTGATGCAGATCATCCAAAATCTGCTGAACATTGCTGTACCGAGATTCCGGATCAACGTCCAAGCATTGCTGCAAGACTTTTTTCAACGACCGGTCGATGTCCCGCCGCGAAAGCTGTTCCGCGGCAGGTGGTGCCAGCGCAATCGCCTCGCGATACCGAGCCAAGCGACCTGGCAACGATCCGGCGGTATCCAACTGAGACAACAAGGCCTGATCCCGGTGGGGAGCCGTCCCCGCCAACATCCGATACAAAATCGCTCCCGCCGCATACACATCCCATCGCGCGTCCGGTGACGATTGAAAGTCCGCTTGTTCGGGCGCCATGTAAAACAGCGTTCCCATGGCCGGTGTTTGGTCGTGCGACATCCGGCTTTGACCAAAGTCAGCCAAGCGAGGTTCGTTGTCAGCAGCCAACAAAATATTCGCAGGTTTGATATCGCAGTGCAGCACGCCCTTGCCGTGGCAGTGATTCAGCCCAATCAAGATTTTCCGAAACAGATCAACCGACTCCGCCACCGGCAATCGCCCTCGGCGGACCAACATGTCCTCCAGCGAACCACCTTCGATCAACTCCATCACGTAGTACGGCGGGTCCGCGTCCCAGCCAACTTCCAGGACCTGCACCACATGTCGGTCAGCAGACAACTGGACCAAGTTCTTGACTTCCCGCGACAACAGCGACCAATTCACACCGCCGCGGTGCAAGTAGAACTTGACCGCAACGCCGCGACCGGTGTTGATATCACGCCCAACCCAAACCTGTCCAAAGGCCCCCGATCCCAGAAAACGCTGCAGACGCACACCGGGCACTTCCGCCGGCGGCATCGTCGCGCCCATCGACAACCGACGCGCAGCCGCCTGGCCGCCGATCGTTTGCGACTCCGTCATCGACTCCCAACCAGCTTCGGAGCCGGGAGCGTTGTCCGAGTCATCCGACGGAGGCCCGGGAGTCGAGTCCCCGGGAGGTGGTGGCGTATTCACCCGTTGTTGACCTGAGAAGAAGAACGTTGAGTCGCGGTATCAATCAATTTGCTCAGCCCCTCGTGGAGCGGTGTGAGCTCGCGGCCAAGAATCCTTTTCATTTTGGTGATGTCTGGGCAGCGACGCGTCATGTCACCCTCGGGAAGCGGCGGCAAATGCACCACCTTGGACGAACTGCCCGTCATTTCGATCACCGTTTCCGCCAGTGACTTGATGGTCATTTCGATGTCGCTCCCGACATTGATTGTTTGGCACGCCCAAGTCGGGTCGTCCAACACGCGGGTGGTTGTGTCCAGGTTGTCATCCACAAAGCAAAACGTTCGCGTTTGCGTCCCGTCGCCATAAACCGGAATGTCTTCTCCAGCGAGCGCCGCGGCAATGAACTTCGGAACAACAAAGTCCGTGGTTTGCTTGGGCCCATACGTGTTGAAGAATCGAAACACATTGAACGGCAACCCGAACTCTTGGTGGTACGACCGGAAGTACGACTCGCCCAAGTTCTTGATGATCGCGTAGGGCAATCGCGAGTTCAACGGCGTCGTTTGCTCGTGCTGTGGCATCTCCACCGGTTCGCCATACACCTCGCTGCTGCTGGCGTAAAACACACGTCCCACCCCCGTGTTTTTGGACAGCGACAAAACGTTGCGGATTCCGTCGATGTCTTCCAACACCGCGACCGGATTGGCCAGCGTCCGTTGAACCCCCACGAGCGCCGCGTAGTGGAACACCGCATCAAAACGCGTGGCCGTCATGATCGGCGACAAATCCTCCAATCGGTTCACATCGGCTTTGATGAACCGAACATTCGTGGCCGACGCGGGAGGCAACTTGGATCGATCGCCCGTGACCAGGTTGTCGACCACGACGACTTCGTTGTTGGATGACTCGGCCAACCGGCAAGCCAAGGAGCCACCGACGTTGCCGGCACCACCGGTGATCAAGATTTTTCGTTGCGACTGCGTCATGGTGATCATCAAAGAGAAGAGAAACTCACCCGACAATCATAGCTTTTCGAAGTCTCGCCCGCGACGCGTGAAAAACGGGAGCCCCAAGGAGGCCCAGTCGCAATGACACATTGCATCCCCCGAGGAACACAACGCTTTGACAAATCCCGCCTGCCCAGAATCCTTCAGCAAGAATTCCCAGAGCCAAGTGCTACCCTCTGCGTCTCCCGCACCTCCGCGTCAAACTTCACTCGCAACGAAGCCAGGCCGCTCGACGAATCCACCCCCGCTCGCAGACAGTTGAGGACAACGGTTCTCCTCTGAATCAGTGTAGAACAATTGTCTCAATTGTTCCGTCCGGCCAGTCGCCAACTCCGAACCGTTCCCTCGTCCAAGGCTTCCCGCGATCGCGTCACGCTGCTCGACAGTTCCACGCCGGCACGCAAACAGTTGAGGACAACTGTTCTACTCTGGATCAGCCAAAGTCCAACTTGGAACCAAGACGACAAACTCCTCTGCGTCTCCGCGACTCACCGCCTCTGCGTCAAACGTCCCCCGCGATCGCATCAAGCCGCTCGACGATTCAACGCCAGCACGCAAACAGTTGGGGACAACTGTTCTACTCTGGCTCCGCCAAAATCCAGCTTGGAACCAAGACGACAAACTCCTCTGCGCCTCCGCGACTCACCGTCTCTGCGTCAAACGCCCCGCGATCGCGTCAAGCCGCTCGACGATCCCACGCCGGCACGCAAACAGTCGGGGACAACGGTTCGACTCTGGCTGACCCAACAAACGTCAAGCCAAGCGATGCAACCTGCGTGTCACCCATTCGAAGGTCAACACCGATGCGATCAACCACATCAACACCGCGTTGCGACGCAGCGTGAACGCGGAATCGGGGGTGCCGGCCAACAAGGTGACTTGCGATTGCGGCACGATGGCCTCGGACAACGTCGCTTTGACATCGCTCATTGACGTTGACTCATCCACCGGAACGTATTCCCCACGTGTCGCCGACGCTAAGTTCATCAATTCATCGTCGGCTCGTCGCGGTCGTTCCAGTTCGCTGGTCGGCAACCGCACCTGCACACTCTGGCGAAGCAGTTGTTCATCCAAAGCGTCGCCCACAGCCAACTGAATCTCGTAGCCACCACTTTTGGTCGCGACAAAGTTGCCGGTGTAGGTGCCACCGCGAGGCGAATCCGCCGCAGGAGTCAGCTTGAGGTCCTTGATCTTTCCGTCGGGAGCCAACAATTTCGCGGTCACCGATGGTTCCGTCAGCGGCTGAAATTGATCGTCCACCAACACGGCTCGAAGCGTGATGTTCTGCCCCACCATGGCTCGATCTGAGTCGACCAACAACACGCCGCGATTGCTGTCTCGCAGAAGCCGACCTTCGCTGACCCAACGAATCAGTTTGGTGTAGTAGCTGTCAAAGTATCGATCACCGGCCGCACGCAACCGCCACACTTCGCCACTGCCTTGGAAGAAGACTCGACCGGCACCATAAAACTGACTGGCCATGAAGATCGGCAAACTGCCGCTGACTTCCGTGGTCGGATCCGAGAAGTAGGCGTAGACCTTCGCACCAGGCTTTGCACTTTTGACTCCGACATAGTCGTAGAAGCCACCAAAGTCATTCCAGATTTCAAAGCTTTCTTCGGGCGAATCTGCCACCCACAAAAATTCCGCTTGCGAGGACTCTGGCGTGAACTTCAATGGCCATGCTTCGGAACCGCCTTGGCGACCACCACCCAGCAACGGGCCTCGGGTGGCCAAATTCACAGGGAAGAAGGCACCGATTTGGTTGGAACGCGGGTCCGATCGGTCCCCAGAAATCTTGGGATGAAAAACCGGCCCCGCCACCAAGACCAAACCGCCGGCCTGCTGCGTCATGAAGCGGTCCATCAATTCGAGCGACGCGGAATCAATTGCCGACCAATCCGGATCGAACATCACCACGGCGTCGTACTCGAACAACTCTTCTGCGGTTTCCGGGAATCGGGCCAGCAACTCATCCGCGTCTTGGCTCATGCCTTGAACGCCAGTTTGCAACCACACATCAAGTTGCACGGACTCGTCGCGGAACAACAGGTTGCGAACGAAGCGATATTCGCGGGTCGGACCACCCGCAATGGCCAACACTCGCAACTTGCGAGCAACCACTTCATAGCGAGCCGTTTGCATGTTGTCGTTTGCGTTGCGATCTTCCGCGGGAGCGACGACACGAACGGCCAGCCGCCGACGACCAACCGTTTGTGGTTCGATCTCAAAGCGAATGTCCGTGAGCGTCGCGTCGGGTTCCAGCTTGACTCGCTGGGTTTCCAACACCACGCCGCCAGGCAAACTGGTCACTGCATCCGCCGATCCAGGCTCGCTGACGGAGCTCCCTTCGCCGGTATCGAGTGCGTCCACCAATTCCACGTCGACTTCCAACGGAGCGGTCCCAGTGGCCTGCAACACGGACGCGACAACAAACTTGTCGCCAGGATACACACGACGTGGGACTTCCAAATCAACCACGCGAATGTTGGTGGGCGGCTGGCTGCTGCCCAAGCCGACCGGGTAGACAGCCACCTCGCCGCGACGAGCCAATGCCAACGCCGATGACAACGAAGCCCCGCCATTGTTCTGGCCGTCGGTGATCACAATCACTCCGGCCAAGGTGGTCGGGTCGTGATCCACGAGAACTGATCGCAAGGCGTCTCCAATCCGGCTCTGAGCCCCGCCCGCCACGATGACCTCGTCCCAATCGACGGCTTTCATCGTGGGTGATTCAGGATCGCCGTCCAACTGATCGCCAGCATCTTCCGAGCCAGCATCTTCCGAGCCAGCATCTTCCGAGCCAGCATCTTCCGAGCCAGCATCTTCCGAGCCAGCATCATCCGAGCCAGCATCATCCGACTCAGCATCATCCGACTCAGCATCTGCCTCAGCTTCTGATTCATCCGATCCGGATCGCTGTTCCCAACCAATCAGCTGGGCCAAGGAGCGATCGGTGTGCACTGTGTAAACGCCGCCGACGGAAACGATCCCCACGACCAACGTGATCGCCGCGACCAACAGCGACCACCCAATCGCAGAAGCCGAACCAGGAGTCTCCGCCCCCACGGCACTGGTTCTCCGCCGGGCACCCGATTTCGCGTTGCCGATCCCCAGCACTCCCATCGCGAAAGCGACCAGCGACGCGACCGCGAAGACGGCCAAGCAAAACCCGCCAAACAAAACAAAGGGACTGACCGGTTCCACCAACGCATCCTCAATCGCCGATTGCTCGTCGTTCGCGGTGATTTCTTGATCGAATTTCGTTTGCACCAAACGAGGCTCGGTCGCTTGGTCAAACACGTAAACGCTGGTTCGATGCTCTTCCGCAAACGATTCCACCAACTCCGAATCGGCCACCAACTCACGCGCCCGTTCGACGCGAGAGGGGGCTGCGATGGAATCGCCCGAAGGCAGCGACATGCTTTGGCTGGTATCGACCATCACAATGACTTCACTCGGGCGAGTCACCCGACGTTCCGTCCGCCGAACCAAGTCAAAGAACAAAAACACGAGCGCCGTGACCGCGACCAAGCGCAGCCCGATCAACGTCCATCGCACCGGACGCCGAAGCTCGCCGACATCGCGTTTGTAATAGTGAACACAAGCGGAATAGGCCACGGCCAACCCCAAGACCACGGCAGCCCAAACCCACCATCCGTCTAAGCGTGACGCTCTCGCGAATTCGTAAACGACTTGTTCTGAAGGACTCATCGCGATGCTCCCGCCGTGGATGAATTCGCACTGGACGCTGTTCCACCGGAATCATCGTCACCATGACTGGACGCACCAACGGTTCGTTTCCGAGATCGACCGCGTGGTGCCGGACGCGGCATCTCCGACGCGGGACTGGTTCTCACGCCACGACGTTGGCGGCTTCCGCTGCCTCCATCACCGGTCGGACGAACGTGGTACGACGCCCACGCCGCCAGAGCTTGCTCGATCGCCAGCATCAACATCAACAGAGCCAACAACACCAACAAAAACGTCGACATCCCGCCGCCAACTCCTGTGTCGCCCCAATCCCCCGGAGAAAGAAACTCGACCTCCAATGGCAGCAAGTCTCGGATCACTTCGGCACTGGTCACGCGAGTCAAATCCGATTCACCGACATTCAGCACCGAAGCAACGGGCAAGACGCTGGTTTGACCATCCGTTCCCGTGCGCTGCCATTCAATCGTTCCGGGAACCAACAATTCGTCCAAGCCCGCTTGGTCCGCCACGATCAATTCACGTGGCGAGACAGTGATCGACGATTCGTTTGCAGCCGCCTCCAATTCAATTTCCAATCGCGGAGGTTCGTCCGCCGGTGGAAGCAACACGACCGTCGGCAGATAGCTTTCGCTGGGCACAGCAACCTCAGCCACCGAATCCACCATGCGACTGGTGGGCGGAGCGGCCCCGCTGAACAACATCGCGTTGCTTTGCAGCAAGAAGACCACAAACGTCGGGTCACCTGGCCAGTTGTTCCAATTGCCATCCAGTCCCGTCGTCACGGTCACCACACGGCCTCGCCCGAACCCATGCAGCGTTGCCACCGGAGTCTCATCAGCACGAGCCAGCAATGTTTGAACATTCGATTGGATTTCTTCGCTGCCATCGATGGGACCGGTGTCCGACTCGTCACCCGACAACTCTTCCCTCAATTCCTCGGCGGCCGATCGAGCGGGAACCCATTGCCGGCGAATGCTGACCAACCCAAAGATTCCGTTCCCAGCCGAAGCGATTGGGCCCAGCAACTCGGCGTTCTTACCGAGCACCAACTTGGTCGACTCATCCGCTAAATCGCCAAGTGAAACCGTCGGGGCGATGTCAAACGGCAGCAACCCACCGGCTTTGCCACCCACCAAGGTGTTGTAATTGTCCGCGTTGACATCGTCGCCCAAAAACCAAGCCAAGCCGCCTCCGTTTTGAACGTATTGCTTCAACGAATCAACCGCGCGCTTGGAAAGCTCGGGCACATCAATCAAGTAGACCGCCCGATAGCGTGAGAGTTGTTCGACCGTCACATCTCTCAGCATGGTGACCGGTTGCACTTCGGGGATCGCACCGATCCGAACTTGACTGCCTGGATCCAAAACCGAGGACACATGATAGGCCCCAATGGCATCCGAATCGCCGCCATCGATCACCAACACACGCTGGGCATCGGCCAGCGGGATTGTGCAAACTCGTGAGTTGTCAATCTCCAACGCATCCGCTGGCAAATCGACCTGAACGACGTGTGTGCCGACCTTGTTGACAAAGATCTGAAACGACTTCGTCAGTTGCTGCCCGCCGGGAATCGAGTCAATCAAAATCACTGGCAGGTTCTGAACTTCGCCACTGACCGTGAGCGTCGGGTCCGCGGTTTTGACCTGGTCACCGTACGTGATCACGCTGGCGGACAGAGCCACGTTGGTTGCCTCTCGCGGCGAGTAGTTTTTGACCGTGACATTGACGACAACCGGAACGCCTGCGACCCAAACATCGGGCGTGGGAGTCAGATCGGTGATGGCGAGATTGCGAGTGGTGTTGCTGGCTTGATTGGGCACGCAATCGATCATCTGAATCTTTGCGCCGGCTTGGTCGACCGACTCCAATGCCTCTGCCATCCGCCGTGGTGCCGCCCAATCACGCTGAGTGAAATCGCTGACGACATACAAGGTTTGAGAGTCCGCGGTGGTAGCAGCAATCAGGTCCGATGCCAAATCGATCGCCGACACCAAATCCGTCCGCAGCGACGAGGCCCGAGTCGCCATCAAACGTTCGACTTGCCGCCCATCGGGGGAAATCGTTTGAGCGGACAAATCCGCGGCGACGTCCGCCGAGGCGTTTTCACCGGCCGCAACCATCGCGGCTCGACTGGCTCGCATCACCGTGAGCGTGTGGCTGTCGCCGTCCGCTGCCAATCGCTTCACCAACCCGGCCACCGACGCCAGCGCCCGGTCATAGGCGGTGTTGCCCACCAACCCGTTTGCCTCCGCGTCCGCGACTTCATCCGCTGTCCCCCGGCGAGAAACGATTTGCTGCATCGAATAGCTGTCATCCAACACGATCACATGGTGCGTCGTCTGACCACCGAGCGCACCAATCCATTGACGTCCGCCCACCAACCCGGCCAGCAACGCAATCAACAATGCCGCCACCGCCAACCGCGAAAGCAACAGCAACAACTGACGCAAGACAATCCAACGGCGCTGCTTGCGGTAACTGGCCAGCAAGAAATCCATCGCCGCCCACTTGGTTCGGCGATGCCGAAGCAAGTTGATCAGGTGAACCAAGAGCGGCACCGCGACAAACGCGAAACCAATCGACAGGGCGGGATAAAGGAACAAAACGCTAGTGCTTTAAAGGTTGGACTCGAGGGAACGAAAACAGGTGTGTCATAGGCTTCCAGCCTGTGTTTTCGACTCCACAGGCGGGGAGCCTAGTGGTCTGTCAAAGTTAAAAGTGAGGATTGTTCGTAGTGGACGAGGCGACGAGTCCTTGGATTTAACGCCAGTTCAGGACTCGTCGCCTCGTCCACTACCCTAAAAGTAAGTCGTGACAGGCCACTGATTGCATTGTTTTCCATGGATGCACCAGCTCAATTGCGAAGTTTTGGGAGAGCTTGCCGAGCCGAGAGAAAACGGGCCAGGACCGCATCCAGTGGCTCGCTGGTTCGGACTTGCAGGTAATCAATTTTCAACCGGCCACAAGCTCGCCGTGTCTTTTCTAGAAAGCCATCGAGTGCCTCGAGGTAACCTTCCCGAAGAGCCGCGGGATTGCAATTCAATGCCGACTCAACCTCCAAGCCTTCGAAGCGGGTCGCCCCCGTGAAGTCAAAGTCCATCTCATCGTCGTGCAAAACATGGATCAACGCGACATCGTGCCCGCGAGCTCTCAGAACTCGCAGACCTTCTTGCAGTTCCTCCACCCCGAGCAAATCGGAGATCACGCAGACCACACCAGCCCGGGGAATCGCGGCGGCCAGCTGCTTGGCGACTTGATCGAGCCTGGTCTCGCCTTCGTGATCGGCGGACGCCAAGCAAGTCAACATTCGGTTGAGTTGATGCTGACTCGATTTCGCTGGGACACTGTCACGAAGCTGCGTGTCAAACGTGTACAGCCCGCAGGCATCCTTTTGGCGAAGCGCTAGGTAAGCCAACGACGCTGCCAACGATGCCGCGTACTGAAATTTGTTCTCATCGCCTTCGCCGTACGACATGCTGCCGCTGCAGTCGACCAACAATTGCAAACGCAAGTTGGTTTCCTCTTCGTACTGCTTGATGTGCAACCGATCCTGACGCGCGTACACCTTCCAATCGATATGCCGCAACTCATCGCCGGGAACATACTGGCGGTGCTGCAGAAACTCGATCGATTGGCCGAAGTATGGACTTCGGTGCATCCCTGAAAGAAACCCCTCCACCACTCGCCGGGCGGTCAATTCCAACCGGCGAATGCGAGCGGTGACCTCAGGACGCAAATATCTTTTGGAATCGGGCATCGCGAGACAATTCGTCCTCGGTCGTCGGGGTGGCGTCAATGATTCGGGCGACCACTTCGTCGCTGGTGATGCCTTCACTTTCGGCAGCGAAGTTCACCACCATCCGGTGACGCAGTACGGGCGGTGCGAGAGCTTGGATGTCTTCCACTTGGACGTGATGGCGGCCTTGCAACAACGCGCGAGCCTTGCCGCCGAGGATCAAGAACTGAACCGCACGCGGACCAGCTCCCCAGCCCACCAGGTCCTCCACGAACTCCGGCACACCCTCACCGCCAACGCGAGTTTGTCTGACCAACGACAACGCGTAACGCACGATGTGATCGCTGACGGGGACTTGGCGAACCAATTGTTGCAGTCGCAAAATCTCTTCACCGCGAAGAACCGGCAGGGCTTCCGCCACCGCGGTCCCCGTGGTCCGCCTGGCCACTTCAAATTCTTCATCAAACGATGGGTAGTCAACATAGATTTTGAACATGAACCGGTCTTGCTGAGCTTCCGGCAGCGGGTACGTGCCTTCTTGCTCAATCGGGTTCTGCGTCGCCAACACAAAAAACGGGTCGTCGAGTTGGTGCCGTTCGCGACCCGCCGTGACCTGCCGTTCCTGCATCGCTTCCAACAACGAGGCCTGCGTCTTGGGTGGGGTCCGGTTGATTTCGTCGGCCAGCACCACGTTGGCGAACAACGGCCCCGGCATGAATCGCAATTCGCGATGCCCGGTCGCACGATCCTCTTCCATGATCTCGGTGCCCGTCACGTCGGCAGGCATCAGGTCCGGAGTGAACTGAATGCGACTGAATGACAGATCCAAGGTTTTGGCGAGCGTGCTGATCATCAACGTCTTGGCCAATCCAGGCACGCCTTCCAACAAAACGTGCCCCCGACTGAACAAGCAGATCAGGATTTCATCAATGACTTCCTCTTGGCCGACAATGATCTTCCCCAACTCATCCAGCACTCGTCGACGAGCGTCATGAAGCAAGTTGATGTCCGCTTCACCGATGGCAGCGGAATTTGATTCAGGTGCATTCATCCAGGATGTCTCAATCGGGATATCTTTGTCCAACGATCACGCGGCGACGATCATGTGTTCAATCGTTCCAGTACGCCTTACCAAGGTAGTCCACCGGACACCGGCAGAGTAGACCAGTCAAATGGGCCGCGTTGAGTTGTTACGTGGCCGGCCTGGACGAAGGGCTGGCCCACACACCCCCCCCCTCCCCTCGCCGCACCGCCGCAAGGGAAGCGGTGATCAGGGGATTTGCACCTTCCCCCAAAACGGACGCTCCCGATCGGCCCGCACACGCACATCCTCCAGCATCACCCCCACGGATTGATCAAACGTGAAGTCCTTCCGTCGAGAGCGGTAGCGAACCGTGATCGTCTGCTTGAAATCCAGCGGCATCTGAGGGTACAGCCAAACGGAGTAGGAATCCGACGGAGCCTGCGTGATGATGACCTCGTTGTTGGCCATCACGCGAGCCTTCACCGGGGCGGCTTTCAGTCGTTCCGCATCCGCCCAAAGAACGGGATTGATGGACAACCCAGGCAACATTTCGTCCCATTCCAGCCACCAAAAATACCGATCGCCCTCTCGCATTGAAACGACTTCCAATTCATCCGGGGGCGCGGGACGGCGATGCCCAGGCGTCTTCATCCACTCAAAGATCCGGTCGGCTTCCTCGTAAAAGAAATCCAAACCGCGACCGCGATACAAAACGATCATCGCATCGTGATCGTAAGTCATGTAACGATCGTAAATGGCACCAAAATCTCGCAACGGCACACCGTCTTTGTCGCCCTTGACGATGTAAACGGGCACGTACTTGGAATTCTCGTTGTAGTGCAACAGCGTCTTGCCAGGCCGACTGCTGATACTGATCATGCCCGCCCACAAATCAGGATGGGAGATCGCAATGTCCCAAGCCGCGGTGCCACCTGGCCCATGCCCGCCAATGAACACTCGGTCAGAATCAATCGCGAAGTGACGCAGGGCGTGACGCAGCGAACTCAACACCGCGTCGTGCTCTCGCATCGTGTACTCGTAGTCGCCTTGTCCGCCTCGCGTCCATCGCGGGGCGACCACAATGAAACCATGCCGGATCGAATGGCCCAACCTCATCGTTGCGGGCGGTTCGGGTTCCTCGACCGACGATTCATCCACCACTCGATCTGGATCGGAACTCTGCTGCAAAAACGCTTGCTGCGGGACTCCTGACCACCAATTCAACTGCGTCTCCGCGATCGCACCGGCGGCATGCATTGCGACCACACAGGGATAAGTGCGATTGGGGTCGTACTCCGGCGGCAACTGCACCACGTAAGAAACAGGCGGAATCGCGGATGGATCCTCGGCTTGCGCCACATGAAATCCATTTTGATCCAACCCGACATGGAACATCCCTGCCACGGACGGATCCGCGACGATGGACGAGTCCGACTGAATCGCATCGATCATGGGCGGCTTCATCAACGGCAACATCTTCGCAATGTAGTCCGCTCGCGCGCCTTCCAACGAAGACAGTCGCGTGAGAATCTCTTGCCGTTTGCCGGGATCCTCTTCCACCAAAAATTCGCGAACCAGCGATCGCACATCGATCAGCGACAAGACGATTTTCAAGTTGGTTTCCCCGGAACCATTGCCAAGCAACCAACCGGCCACCGCGAGCGACACGCGTGTTTCGGGATCCATCGTCGCGTTGCCCCCCATCCGAATGAAGTCACTCAACCGGGGCAGCGTTTCCGGTGACAGCTCCGCTTTGATTTCGGCAACCAATCCGCCCAACGAATCCTGGACCGGCTCCTGCAACTCACCCACCAAGGCCGCCAATCGCTGGTGGACCATGTCGACCTGCTGCTGGGTCTCCTCCATCGAACCGAGCAAGTCCGCGACCTTGACCTGCGTCACGCGACTGACAACTCGCGTTGGAAACTGGTCCAGAATCGCGCGAGCCAATTGAGGCTGACCGGACTCCCGTCGCAACTCGGCTTGCTCCAGCAACTGCCTGGCTTCGTTTTCGACATATTGACCCACGATCGGCTTGAGGTCCGCACTGTCGGGGAACTCATCCAAGATCCGAACCAACTCTCGACGGGCGTCTGCGTAACGCTCTGACTCCGCAAAAAACCGAACGACGTTAAGCCGCGCGTCGACATTCTTGGGATCGGTGTTCCGGCGAAAGATGTCCCGCAACTGATCGCTGCTGATGCTGGACGTCGCAATTCGCATGTCCAGGTTGATCGAGTCGTCCGTCTTCAGCGCCTCCACCTTCGCGTACTTCGCCGTCAGCTCGGTGATGCCTTGCAGGATCGCGAACGGAGATCCCGAGGGACCTCGCACGGTCAGTCGCCGACGCCCAAATTCATTGAAAGGTGTCACCCCGAGTGCCTGGCCGATGGACGCGACCTGCTCGCCCCCATCCGGCACCGGCTGGAAAAATTCAATCCGCTCATGCAAGTCGGGGACATCGCGTGGCTCGGCGGCGACCATCCCTCGCCGGTGCACGTACGTCCGCCGCAGCCCATCGTCGACAACCCAAATGGGACGGTTTTGAATCCCGCCTTCATTGCCAGCCGAAAACGCATTTTGGTTCATGCTGGCGACCTCCAGGTAGACGCCCCGCAACACCATGCCGTTCCGCAGTGAGATCAACTGCTCCGCGTGAACCAATGTCGCTTGGCCCAACACAACCCCAATGAGCGTCGCAACGAGAACCACCGAACCGCGGCCATTTGCGCGACCTTCTTTCGCCCGGCCTCTTTTCACACGCCCCCTCTTCTCCCGACTCGACACCTTCCTGTCATCCGAGTTTGAAAAGGTGTCATTCATGAGGACTCAATGTTGAAAGCAATCAGTAGAAAAGATTGGCGGTGCGTTGCAGCGTCCTGCCAAGCGGCGCGACACCGACGCTTAGCTGTGCGACGGTTGGACGCGACTGCGCGATCCACTGTGCCAGCAACAAGGACTGGCTCGAGGTTGAATCCACCGCCGCCTCACCGGACACGAGCAATGCCCCCTTCGGCGAAAGCACCTCGTCTTGGAGGCCGAAAGCTTCCCCCGAGAGAGCATTCGCAACGGTCCCCTTCGCGAGCCACTCAGAATGGCTGGGCACGGGTGACGCACCTTTCCATTGTAGCCCATCGCCCGTGGTCCCCACGCCAGAATTCGCTTGGTCCACCGACAAATGAGTGCCCGGTGCCCGCAAAACAATCACGGCCAAAAAACAGGCTGCGACTGCCACCGACCAACGGACAGCCAATCGCCGGAATGACACCCTGGCCGTCGCAGCGCTCAGGTTGCCACCAAGATCCTGACTTCCGACTTCCAAGTGACGCCAAATCGCGAGCGTCTGCCGACAATGTTGGCAATCAATCAGATGCCCATCGTTGTCAATGTCCGCTTCGGCGTCCGCGTCAATCCACTGATTCAAACGCGACTCGAACGCGTCGCAGGCAGGTCCCCCACCACCGGAACCGGGCGCCAGAGCGTGAGACGCCGGGGGCGTTTTGACAGGAGACGACGTGGTGACAGGAGAGACGGGGTGATGACTCACGTGACACCTCCTGATTCGCGAACGCGGTTGATCACCTGCAGTCGCGCTCGGTGCACCCAAGTCTTGATCGTCCCCGCGGGATGGCCCATCACGCGAGCAGCTTGATCGTAAGACATCCCGTCAAAGTGGACCAATTCAAACGCTCGCCGAGGCGAAGCGCCCAAGGACTCCATCGCGTCGCGAAGCGACTGGGTCGCTTGAATGCCGTTGGCCGGGGAATCCACTCCAGCGATGGCCACGTGCGAATCATCAATTCCCGACAACCGGGGTTTGGTTCGCTGCTTTGCCAAAAAAGTCCGGCATCGGTTGCCGGCGATCGTGGTCAACCAAGGTTCAATCGGTCGGGTTCGATCCCATGACTGAATCGACGCGGCAACGCGGCGGAACGTTTCCTGCGTCAGGTCCTCGGCGTCTTGATGATGTCCCAACCAGCGAACACACACGCGATACACCAAGTCGCGATGACGGCGAAACAGCTCGGTGAAAGCAGAATCCATCCGGGCATCACGCCCCAGATAGGCATCCGCCAAGGCTTCGTTGGACAACATCGCGAGCGAAACTGTTTTCATGCCTTAACGGCCGCTAAAGAAACGCTTCAAAGCATCGTCGGCAGCGTCTCGCGAATTCTCTTTGAGTGCTTTCTTGGCCCCTTCTGGCAGCTTGCCAGGCTTGCTCTTGGGGGGAATGACTCGCGAGCCCGTGCTGGTGTCATCGTCGGACGACATGCGAGTGTCATCGTTCTGCTTCTTTCCAGGCACGTCTTCGATCATCACCGTGCCATCGACGGACAAATCGTCGCTTTGCTCACCCTCTTTGTCATCCAGGCGAAACTGGCGGGTGTCCGGGTCGGTTTGTTTACGAACGCGATCAATTGCGTCCGCTTCGTCCAACCAGCAATCGACATCGACATCTTCGAAGCGACTGTCGTCGCTCGAACTCTCCTTGGTTCGCTCCGCTGCGTCAGCAACGCTTTTGACCTCGGGCTTTTTCGCAGCCTGCAAACCGTGCTCGATGACAAGCGAAAACATCAACTTGCCAACACGCAGGTTGTCGCCGTCCTTCAGGACCTTGGCTTTGTCCGCTGGCAAACGTTTGTCGTTGACGAACGTTCCATTGCGGCTTTTCAGGTCCTGAACCAGGACGCGGCCATCTTTGATCGCCAAGATGCAATGCCGGCGGCTGACCGACTCGCTCTTCGGACGAAGCTGACAAGATTCACTACGTCCAATCAAGAATCTCTTGTCGGAGACCTCGATCTCTTTGCCTTCGTGGCTGCCCGATTGGACTCGCAGTCTAACTTGCATCGGTACCCTTCGTTGCGAAAACCAGACGCACGATTCTTTTGCGACCGTGCGCGACTTGAATGGTCAAACGTGGTTCATGCCTCTGCAAAAGAAGGACCAATCCCAGCCCTTCTTGTCACCCTTCATTTTCACAAAGAGCGAATTGCAAGCAATCTTGCAACCATGTTCGCCGCCGATCTTATTGTAATTGAACGAATAGCGGGAGAGGATTAATCCCCCTTTCAATGCTCATATCGTGGCTTTCGCCGCCACTACCTCTTCGGGACCAAGCAAAACCCCCTCCACGGTAGCGTCTTGAACGGTCCAATGCAGCCCACCTGGAAGTCAATGACTTGGCTCGAATGGGCCCACCGCGTCCGCCGAACCGACTCAGCGTCGGAATCCGATGCCTTGGTAATCAAACCCCATCTCCTCAAGCCCCAGCCCCTTCAGCGTGTTCCGACCGTCGAAGATGAAGGCCGGCTTCTGCATTCCTTCCCGGATTTTCTTGAAATCCGCCGTGACGAACTCATCCCATTCCGTCAGGACCGCGATTGCGTGTGCGGAATTGGCGGCGGATTCGGCATCCGAGACCACTTCGATGTTGTTTTCGATCAACTGACGCGAGGCAGCACTGATCTCTTGATCACCATTCCGGAAAACCGCTTCCAAGTCCGCCACAACTTGCGCCTTGGTGACTTGCGGGTCGTAGATCGACAACCGAGCCTTTTCCAACAACAGATCGCGACAAACGTAGATCGCCGCTGATTCACGGGTGTCATTGGTGTCTTTTTTGAACGCGAATCCCCAAACGGCGATCTTCTTGTCCGACACCGTGTTGAACATCGTCCGCACCATGCGGTGGACAAAGCGTCGCTTTTGGTAGTCGTTCATCGTCACGACTTGCTGCCAATAATCGGCCACTTCGGGCAACCCAAAGTACTCGCAGAGGTAAACGAGATTCAGAATGTCCTTCTGAAAGCACGAGCCCCCAAAGCCCACCGATGCCTTCAAGAACTTGGGACCAATCCGCGAATCCATCCCGATCGCCATCGCAACTTCGTCCACGTCTGCCTCAGTGGCCTCGCAAAGTGCCGAGATCGAATTGATCGAAGACACTCGCTGAGCCAAGAAAGCGTTGGCGGTCAACTTGGACAACTCGCTGCTCCACAAATTCGTTGTCAGCACTCTCTCGCGAGGCACCCACTGGGAGTAAACCTCCACGAGAGCTTGCACGGCAGCATCGCTTTCCCCACCAATCAAAACACGATCGGGCGACAGCAAATCATCGATTGCGGTCCCTTCCGCCAAAAATTCGGGGTTGGACAGCACGTCAAACGTTGCGCCACTGGTCGCTTCCGCGAGGATCGCCTTGACAGCTTCCGCGGTCCGGACGGGCAATGTCGACTTTTCAACGACGATTTTATGCCCCACGGAAACCTCGGCAATTTTTCGAGCGCACTTTTCAATGAACTCCAAATTGGCAGCGCGGCCGGCACCCACTCCAAACGTCTTGGTCGGCGTGTTGACCGAAATGAAGATCATGTCAGCGTCGCGAATCGCCTCATCGACTTCCGTCGTGAAAATCAGATTCTGGTCACGACGGCCTCTCACGATGTCATCGAGACCGGGCTCATAGATCGGCAACTCATCGCTGTTCCACTGCGCGATCCGAGCCGCATTGATGTCCACCACTTTGACTTCGATGTCGTGACACTGGTGAGCGATCATGGCCATTGTGGGACCGCCCACATATCCCGCACCAATGCAGCAGATTTTCGTAACCGGACCGATTGCAGGATGCTCCGAAGCGGGGGCAGAGGCGGTAGCAGTCATAGAATCAAAACAACAGTGAAAGGAAGAAACTGAGATGACACGCGGGATGAGCAGTTTAGTCCAAACGTCCTCTTTCGCCGCTGCGAAACCATCCCCTGCACGCGGATTCAGCGAGCGTGAAATTCGGGATGGGACGCCTGTGCCGGTTGCGAGCCCTCGTCAATCCAGACTCGACGGCGCCCCATTCAACACCAACGGGGACAATGCCGCACCCCAACCAGACGCGATGGCAATTGATCCAACCACCCGCCTGACAGGAGGGAAGATCGCACCACACTGTCAAAATCTGCGATCGAGAAATGCAGCGAGGAAAATCCCTTCTCGCAAAATCTCTGGGAGAGAAACTACCGCCGAGACGATTCGCTCGGTGGGCTGCTCATCAGCTGATAGACCGACGGACGCCCGCCGGAGAGATTGGGGGCTACATCGGTGATCATCCCCGAAGCTCCATCGCTCATCAACGGTGTCGAGGACTGAGGTGCCCAAGCCAAGCGGTCTTCGGAATCGACCTCCTCGAGGTGATCCAGCAGAATCCGTCGCACTTCGAAGATGGCTTTGCCCGTCATATGCAACTTGGTGTGCGTCGCATCGACCACCAGCTCACTTTGCGTGTCTTCCATCGTCGCGCTGGAGTATTCCACCACCCCATCCCCTCGGTGATGCCGTCCCGCCAACAGCGGCGGATCGTCCAACACACCGATGATGTTGTGGTACTTCACATGCGACGATCGCTTCGCCCGCAACATCACGGGGAAGATCGGTGAATCCGGAGCCAACGAGTCCACCGCATTGGCTTCTGTGAGCAACCGCGTGTCACGAAAGAATCCTGGGTTGGCGCGTGTCAAACGAGTGCTGGTTGAAACCGCCATGCGTGGCAATTTGATGACCTTGCCGGCCAACCAACGCGTGGTGGTGTTGGCAAGGTTGCTGCCTCGATGCGGCGTTCCAATCGTGATCACCCGACCAACGGATTGGTTCGGGCGAAACTCCAAGGAGCTGACAAGTTTATGAATGTCCTGCGGCGGACCTCGAAGCTTCTCTTTGGGTTTGTCACTGACCAGATTCCAAAAGTCATCGCCACTGTCGATCGTCTGCATGCGACTGACCAACCCGCCCATGCTGTGTCCCACCAAGACGGTGTGATCAATCGCCCGATCCTGGCCCGCAGGGTCAAACGTTTGACGCATCGCAAACAGATCGCCGCGCAACTGAGTCGCACTGATCCAGAACGGTTGCCCAGAGGGATACAGATAGAACCAGAATTGATAGCGTTCACGAATTTCTGGAAAGCTTCGCAGGTCATTGAACATGTCCATCCACGTCAACGGGCTGGACCAAAGCCCGTGCACCATCAACACCGGGATCCGGTTGGGATCGTACGGTTCCAACATGTACAGACCACGCTTCTCTTGTGCGTCGTCTGGATCGAGCAACCCTTCGGTCGCTCGATCTCGCTTGCGATACTCTTCACTGTCGAGGAAGAACGCCAACGGGGTGGTCAGATCGGTTTCCAGTGGCACCCAATCATTGGCCAATTGAATCTGGTTCGCTCGCAACGGGTCAAAGAACTCCAACACGCAAACCACGTTTTCATCCGCAGCACCAAACTCGTTGGCTTGCGAGGCGGTATGCGACACCTGTTGCACCGAAGCCAAATCACCAACGTTCGCCAGGCCACCGGTTGTTCCCGTTCCGCCACGCCCCTTCGATGGTTCGGTGGAACAGCGCAGCAGCGCTGTCACCGCGTAACTCAAACCTTCGGGATAGTACTTTTCTTCGGGATGGCCTTCGCCACGTGGTTTCCGCACAGCGATCAACGGCACACCGAGACCGTACGTGGTGTGCCGATTGTTCAGCGTTTTGATGTCGTAATCACTCACAAATTCGTAGTGATCAAATTCGTCTTCCTGCCAGGCACCACGCATCTCGGCGCGAATCACGAACTTTTGATTCGCCGTTTGAATCGTGTAAGTCTGGCCAGGGCGCAAGCGATTTTCAGCGCACAACAGACGCAGCAGGTCCTCCAACGACTCGTTGTACAAATCGCAAACGGCTCGAAATTGAGGGTCGTATTGATTGCGAACCTCACCCAACTGGTTGCCGAACAAATAGCGGTAGCTGGTCGTCAGCGCGATGCCGTAATAATTCATTGCATCGCTGGAACGCCCGTCGCGATCGGCAATCTTGCCCTCGACATAAGACAACTCGGACAAGGCATACGCCAATTCCGTGTCGGGGTTCTGGGCGTTGAGTGCCTGCAACCGGTGCAGACAGATCTGGCTGTCGTCTTGATACGTCTCAATCAGCCCGTAGCGCCGCAGTGTGCTTTGAGTCCGAACACTGATTTCGGGGCCGCGCCACCGAAGCAAGTGCAACGAATTGGTCAGAGCATTTTCGCGGATCGATCGATTTTCGAGATACCGCGATGTGATGCACCCCGATGAAGTGCAGCACAACAGCAACAACATGATCAGCGAGGCGCAGCACCGAACGCTCGCCAAAGCGGGCGATTGCGAACGGGGAATCGGTCGTGTGGACGAACGATTGAAGCAGACCATGGGCGGACACTAGGAAACTCGTTCCAACCGTGTCAACGCAGACATGGGGAGCTAGGCAAAATGCGAACCTTTTCGACGCAGACGCTCGATTCGACGCCCTCCCGAGGAGGTCGTGCAGATGATCGATGCCGCATTTCAGCGTGTTCCTGCATGCTGATACCTCCCCCGAAACGAAGTGTGATGCGCAGCACTTCGAAACGGCACGCCCTGCCAAGACCAAGAGGATGAAAACCAAACGAGTTCTTGTGCAGGGATGGGGCGTGGCAGCCTGTTGATTTCATCCATTTCGCAGATCGAACGATCAGCCGACGGGCGCTAGCCTGGACTGTCAAAAGGTTGGTATTGACACCGCTTTGGACTGCGCAGGTTTTGTTCCTCGACTTCGCCCCAACGGGGCAGCCCTATGCCAGCCCAGGGCAACGCCCTGGGTTGTGGCTGCCCCGTTGGGGCGTAGGACAGAATAAAAATCAACGTCGCATTTTCCGTGTCAA
>NZ_LECT01000027.1 GCF_001027925.1 Rhodopirellula islandica
TGCTCGTGCTCGTGCTCGTGCTCGTGCTCGTGCTCGTGCTCGTGCTCGTGCTCGTGCTCGTGCTCGTGCTCGTGCTCGTGCTCGTGCTCGTAACTAGAAGGTGCCAGCCACCTTCCAAAGTCCTCTGTCATCAACTGTTCCGTCGGGCAGCCTTCCAACGCCAAGCCTCATCGCAAACAAGTCCACTTTCAACCGCTCGCGTCACACTGTTCGACGACACCAACCAATCACGCAAACATTTGGGGACAAATGTTCTACTCTGAAAGGACATTCAGCCCCCGCGACTAGAAGGTGCCAGCCACCTTCCAAACCCTTTGAGAACCCCGCCCGACGAAGTTGGGAGGGGTCGGAAAGCGAGCGTTCAGCGAGATTTCCGGGGGAGGGCAGTGCGCCGTTTCCCATCCCCGGCCCTCACCCTCGCGTACGCCTGAACGGCGTCGCTCGACCGCTCCCCAAACTGCGTTTCAGGAGAGGTGCGCCGTATGAAAACCCGCCGAAAAGCGGTCTCAAAAATCGACACGATCTCTCCTGCCACGAGGGGGAACTCGTGCCTAGAAGGTACGCAGGTGTCATCGGGTATGTGAGCCGCTGGCGTTAGCCACGGTTTTCACGCACAACCGGGGCGAACGCCCAAACGGCTCACATGGTTGTGCTTGATCACTCCTGCCGACCTGCCTAGAAGGTGCCAGCCACCTTCCAAAGTCCTCTGTCATCAACCGTTCCGTCGGGCAGCCTTCCAACGCCAAGCCTCATCGCAAACAAGTCCACTTTCAACCGCTCGCGTCATACTGCTCGACGACACCAACCAATCACGCAAACATTTGGGGACAAATGTTCTACTCTGAAAGGACATCCCGCCCCAACTCACGCCACCTTCTTGCCGCCGGGGGCTCGCAGGTCGAACAACCCGAAGATCTCGTCGCGTGACAGACCACCGGCTTGGGACAACGGCCCAGACTTGGCCGGGCCATCGCCCGCGGCGTTCTTGGACGCATCGCGTTGATCCGCGAACAGCATGTCAAACATCTCGCGTTTCTGATCCAGCACCGCCGCGATGCGTTGCTCGATCGTGTTGACCGCCATCATTCGCGTGACCGTCACGCTGCCAGCCGCTCCAATGCGGTGGGCTCGATTGATCGCTTGATCCTCAATCGCGGGGTTCCACCACCGATCAAACAAGAACACGTACCGGCAAAACTGCAGGTTCAAGCCCACACTGCCAGCGCCGTAGCTCATCAAAATGATGTGGCTGTTGGGATCGTTTTTAAATTGCTCGATCACGCCTTCGCGTTTTTTGTGCGGGATCTTGCCGTGGTATTCCAGCGGTCCAAACCGTTCCAGCGTGGGACGCATCTTGTCGATCGTCTTGGTCCACTGACTGAACAGGATCGCCTTCTGGCCGCTGGCAGCGACCTCTTCCATGTCCGCTTCGAGTCGCTGCAATTTGGCGCTGGAATTGGTCACCGGATCGAAGTTGCAAATCTGCTTGAGCCGCAACACCAACTCGAACACGTGTTGCACGGTCAGAGACTCTTCCAGTTCCTCCAGATGAACCACGCCTTCCTTCTCAGCGGTGTCGTAGCGAGCCCATTGTTCGGGCGTCAGGTCAATGTCTGCGTCGCGATAAAGTTTGGGCGGCATGTCTTCGAGCACCATGTCTTTGGTGCGTCGCAAGATGTAGTCCCCCGCCATGCTCGCCATCTGCGACATCGGCATGCCGGTTTGCAAGTACCCCGGTGAGAGAAAGTCAAAGATGCCGACCAAATCATCGGGCGAGTTTTCGACGGGCGTTCCGGTCAGAGCCCACGACCTGGTTCGCGGGATGGCGCGAACGATTTCGCTGGTCGAGTTGTTGATGTTCTTGATCCGCTGGGCTTCGTCGAGCGCCACCAAGTCAAAGTGCAGACCGCCCTCTAGCACGATCTCTTTGTCTCGCATCAACAATTCATAATTGGCAATCTTCACCGGCACATTGGGCTCGCGCCACTGGAACTCGCGCTTGGCCGCGTTGCCTTCGATTGCGACCACAGGGATCTCCGGCGCCCAAACGCTGAACTCACGCAGCCAATTGCTGACCAACGGCTTGGGGCAAACCAACAACACGTTGCGGAGTTCGCCGCTGCACAACAGCATCCGCATCGTGCTGATCGCTTGCATGGTTTTGCCCAGCCCCATCTCATCGGCCAGCACACAGGCATACCGAGGAAACAGGAACGCGATCCCATCGAGCTGATAGGGAAACGGTTCGAACGGAAAGTTCAATTGCCCGCTGCCGACCAGCAAATCCAACGGCGGTTGCAACAGGTAATACAACCGGTCCTGCAACTTCACGATGTCATTGGGCGGCTTGATCCGCGAACGCTTGCCCATCGATTTGCGACGCTTTTTGAAACCTTCGTCCTCGGTTTCGGATTCGCCTTTTCCCTCGGGACCGATGGAACCGGCCACAGCCTGCGTGGGTTTCTCCGCTGGCTTGGGAATCCAAGACGCCGACTCGGGGAACAAGAATCCCGTTGTCTTGGCGACCAGCGGCGGCAATTTGATCGGCACGCGCATCGGTTGCAGTGCCGGCAACGTCCACTCGTTTGTTTCCAACTCAAAAGCCGTCGCGGCATCCCAACTGTTGGTACCGTCGATCTCACACTGCATCGTGGGACGCGGTGCCGAAGCCACTGCCGAATCGGCCGCTGGAGGCGCTGCGTCAGTCGTCAGCATCGAGGGCGTCGACGTCCTGGATGCGTGCGGCGAATCCTCTGCAACCGGAGACGATTTTCGGAACCACACTACGCCGCCCTCGCGATTTGGGACTGAGCCTCTCGGATCGCTTCTCGAATCCGCTCGAAAGGTTCCATCACATCGGGGAAGTCACCCATCTGCTGCGTGACCTGTTCGGCGGCTTCCATTTGTTCCATCGCCACCAGAACCGATGCCCCGCGAACTTTCATGGCGCAATGCCCGTTGGGTTCTCGCGCGACGTAGGCCTTGCCATCGTTTTCCGGCGTGGCGACAAACCCGATCGTGCAACTGGCATCCGCCATCTGCAGGGACTCCGTTTGCTCACACATCAACATGGAGATCGGTGTGCGACATTTCTTCAAGAGCGTGGGTCCGATGACGTCACAGATCAGGTGTTGACGCAGCGTGTTGCCAAACAAGATTTCGTGAGCCTTGGTTGGACGCAGCGGCAACGTGCACTGGAACTCCAGAGGCCGACCGCCTCCGTTGAGGACGAGCAATCCGCCCGTCCAACCGGTGCGTTCTTGTTGAACGATCGTGAAATAACCAAGCGTCGCAGGTGCCAATTTCGACTCCATCGTGGATTCGATCAGATGTTTGATTGGGGTAGGTCATCAAAGTTTCGCGGGCGAACGGACGCAATCGACATGCGGGTGTCAACTGCGTCCGCCCACTCGACGAATGGACGATCGATCACGTCCCGGCTGGGTCGACGAACGAGCCCGGTGCATCTGCGGAAGATGCCCCCGACTCGTTCGTCCCAGGACGAATCGATCGTTGAGTCAAGAAAACAACGGCCTGAACCGTTTTGCGGTCTGAAAAAGCGAATGAGGAGGTCATCACCGTGGCGAAAGTCGTCAAGACTTTCGGGATTTCGTCGAGCGAGTCGAAACTCTTGACCAATTTCGCCCCCCCGAACCATTTGCCGTCACGGCCTTCTAGCGTCGCGTCAGCTGGTTCCCTTGCGAGGCCAATTGGAGATGGCCATACAGCGTCTGGTCTTTTCGAACGAGGTAGAACTTGGCCTTCGAACCGCGGCGGATGTTGGGTTGGTCAAGAATCTCGGCCAAGTCTTCCAGCCCGGCGGTTTGCCACACGTGAATCCCCAGCAGAACGTCGCCCGCCGTGATCCCTTGTTCGCTCGCCGCGGAACCAGCCCGCACATCGGTGACGATCAAACCGCCGCGGTAATTGGTTTGCAATCGCGAATTCATGCGATGCACAAACGACTTCCCAGCAGGTCGGACAGAGACACCCACGACTTGCCATGCAAGTGCGGCAGCTGGGTCACCAAATTCTTGCGACGAAACCGCGGTCGCCAATTGCGTTTGAAAGAACTCGCCCTCGCGTTCGAATTCGACCTGCATCGGATCCCCTGGCCCAACTTCTAGCACCGACAACGCGTAGTTGAGTGGATCCGCGATGTCTTGCTGGTTGATGCGTACCAAGCGATCGCCTGTCTGCAGGCCAGCTTGTTGTGCCGAACCACCGTCGGACAATCGTGTCACCTGCAATCCACCACGCGAGACGGCCGATCCATCCATTCCGATCACCATCCGGCGATCGTTGTGGCGGTTGATCATCTCGGTCACGGTGTCGAGCACCTGATCAATTGGAATGGCAAACGCAATCTGTTGAGCACCGACGCGAACGGCAACGTTCACACCGATCATTTCACCATCGATGTTCAGCAGTGGACCGCCGGAGTTGCCTGGGTTGATGCCGGCACTGGTTTGAATCAGATCGCGGTACTGCTGTGTCTCGTTGACCGGCACATCGCGGTGCAGAGCACTGATGATGCCTTCGGTGCTGGTGTGGACGTAACCAAACGCATTGCCGATGGCGATGACCGTTTCACCGATCATCAAATCATCGCTGTGACCACGTGGGATCGTTGGAAACGGGCCTTGGCCTCGCAATTTCACCAACGCCAGATCGCTTTGTGGATCCGAGGCGATCAAATCAGCGCGGGTGGCTTCGCCGTTGTGCAATGTCACGTTGAGTTCGTTGACGTCTTCGACCACATGGTAATTTGTGATCACATAACCACGCGGATCGATCACGACCCCTGTGCCCATGCCGTTGACTTGGCGAAACGAATCGGGCGCCCCACCAGCCATGCTGGCCGCGGTGGTGCGAATCGTCTTTTGACCGTGCAAATTCACCACCGAAGGCGAAGCACGACGAATCGCCGTCACCGTGGGCGTTTCACGCAACGATCGCGATGACCGACCGGTCGATCGCACGTCCCGTACGCTTGCGTCGCTGGAGCGAAAGCTGGTCGCCGTCACGCTCTGCAAGTCATCGGCTGACACCGAATCATCGCTGCCGACGCCGACGGTCAATCCCGCCAGCAACCCCATCGACAGCAACACACCCATGGATGGGGAACGATGCACCGACACGTCGTGACGTGAAGGCGAATGTTTTAGAAACCAACGCATGCAATCCCCGCACTCACGCAATCAAGCGGAAGTCATTGAAACAACCGGAACAACACGCCGCCAAGGCAGCATCTTGCTCCTGTGATGTCACCTGCCCGATCCGACAAAGCGGAACCAGGCGGAGTGACCGGTACGAGGGTTACCATCGGACATCGCCGCAAGGTCGCTTGATCAGTGACAGACCGCGCCGCAAGGTTTGCCAAACTTGACAATTGGCAAAAAATCCAAGATTTGATTGAAGCCGCCAACTCGCATCCCCAGGGCGACTTTCCCCCCACACCCCACCGAGGTCGTGCAGTTTTCAAATGCGGTGTTCGCAATGCCTTGAGAACCCCGCCCGCGCAGGAGGCCGTGCAGTTTTGAAGTACCGTGTTGCCAAGCGTTTATTATCACCCTCCCTTGGGACGTTCGAAAAATAAATGGTGGCGGGCGTCTGGGGATCGCCCCGGATGGGGCCGTCGTGCTTAGCTCGGGGCGGAAGCCCCGAGAGACCGATGCCGAAAAACAAACGGTCGCCCCGGATGGGGCCGTCGTAGAAGTTAGGTGGCGTCCCTCGCTCACGCGTCGCGTTGTGATGGGCACTCTTGCCCGTCGGAGTTTTGGATGTCGGCCAAGAACGGCCAACCCACAACAAAATCGACGCCTCCAAACCGAACGGGTCGGCAAGCGAGCGTCCAGCCGAAGAGCCAATTCACCCTCCTGGCAGGAGGGTTGAGCGAAGCGAGGGGAGGTCGAACGCAAACGCCCCGGTCCATTGAAAACGACACCGTGGTCATTGCAACCAGCCGTCTCACCCGGCCTCAGCCAAGTCCCCATCCTGCATCAACCGATCCAACGGACTCCCCACCTTCGAATCATGCGGATTTCGCACGTGCGTGTAAATCTCCGTCGTCTTCACATCGCTGTGTCCCAGCAACTGATTCGATCTTCGCCCAACGTTGCTTCTGTTCGGCACTCGCCGGTTTCGAATACATCCCCATCCAAACTCAGCTCCCGCACGTCAACCGTGTCAATCCAATTCGTGTCCTCCAACCTGCCACCTCAGCAAGTCGCTCACCCCGTCGTTTTGCAGCCCAAGAGGCTTAGGCTTCCAGCCTGAGAATCCTCCCTCCCA